>JBKDZV010000105.1:0-29342 GCA_047971455.1 Mycoplasmatales bacterium
ATCTCCAAATTGTTCTTTCATATTTTGATAATAATTATGTTTTAAAGTTGTAAAATTTTTTTTATTAGCACTTAGTTCCATTATTTCAACGAATTCATTTAAATTTTGGGGATTATTAACATCTACTTCACTAACTTTCAAAGGATATTTTTGAGCTTTTTTTACAGAACGTTTAGCTTGAGAGCTATATGAATTTTTTAAGGTTTCAACTGTTAAATTTGCTAAATTTTTGACAAATAATGTATGCATATCCCAATTACCATATGATTTAGTTTCAACTTTTTTTATAAAAGAATTTTGTAATAAATTGTTCTCTTCTAATTCATAACTTGTAATAATTTCTCCCTTGTTATTTCGTAAATTTCTTAAAATTGCTGGATTAAAGCGAAAAAATAAAGCATTTTGTTTTTTAAAATATAACTTTACTTGTTTAAAAAAAGTACTAACAAGTTCGCTATTAGTATAGTCTAATATAGGACCGTATTGACAATCAAAGTAATAACCAAATCTTACTTTTCTTTTACCAAATATCCCGTGTGCTACAACTTTGTTATTTTTATCAGTCATTCCTAAATATAATACTTCCCAATTTTCGATTTCTCTTATTTTTTTAATATTACTTAATTGTTGAAAACTAACATCTTTATGTTTTATTATTTTATTATATTCTTGTTCTGTTAAAATTTTTAATTGCATAATCTTCCTCCTCTATAATTTATTAATTTATTATTTTTTATGTACTTTAATGTATCAAGAACAGATACTTTAATAATTTTATATTAATAATTACTAAAAGTATGATAACAAATTTTAACAAGAAGGGTATAGAAAAAATCTTAAAAAGTAACTAAAATATTCAGCTTTTTAAAGCCTCCTTCTAAAATTAATTTACGTAGCCTTTGTTTATTCTTAATAAAATTCGAATACCTTGACATACTTAAATAATTCATAAATATATTAATTTTAGCCATTATAAAAATAGTGTGAAAAGAAAACTAAATTTCAGTAGTTTTATCTTCACACTTTAGTATACTTTAAAATTTTTTTATTTTTTACTTATAAATCTAATTATGTTCTTTAACTTAATACATTCTAAATTTTTATTTTCCAATATCTTTACGATAAAATAATTGTTCAGATTGAAACAATTCTATTTTTTCATATGCTTTTATTCTAGCTTCCTTCAAAGTATTTCCACTGGCACTTACAAATAGTACTCTTCCTCCATTACTTACCAATTTATGATTTTGTTTAGTTGTTCCCATATGAAAAATCCCATTATCATCGTAAGAATTTAAAAGAATACCTTTTTGATAATTTTGGGGATAACCTTTGGCCGCTAAAGTTATCCCAACATAGTATTTATTATTGTTTTGAATTATAATTTCTTGCTCATTTAAAATGTCTAAAATTAATTTAACTAAATCATTAGCTAATTTTTGTAATACAACTTCTGTTTCGGGATCACCAAAACGAGCATTATATTCTATTACTTTAACGCCATTTGTAGTCGCTATAAATCCACCGTATAATACTCCTGTAAAATTTTTCTTTTCTTGCATTAGACCTTGTGCAGTAGCTTGTAAAATATTAACTGCTTCTTCTTTTGTCTTTGCATCTATTTTATCGAATGGACAAATTGCTCCCATCCCCCCCGTGTTTAAACCTTGATCATTATCAAATGTTCTTTTATAATCCCGACTGATTTCTAAAGGATAAACTTTATTATCTTTAACTAAAGATAATAAAGTAAATTCTTCTCCTTCTAAGTATTCTTCTAAAATAATTTTTCCTTGATGCCCAAAATTATTATCTTCTAACATATTTTTAATCTCTTGTTGCATTTGTTCAAAATTATGACAAATTACTACTCCTTTACCAGCAGCTAAACCATCATATTTAATAACATGAGGATAAAGTATATTCTTAGCATAAGTAATTGCTTTATTAACTTCACTAAATTCTTGATAAGCAGCTGTTGGAATATGATATTTTTTCATAAAATTTTTAGCAAAACTTTTAGAAGTTTCAATCAAACAAGCTTCTTTAGTAGGACCAAAAATTTGTAAATTCTTTGCCTGAAATTTATTAACAATTCCTAATTCTAAAGAACTTTCAGGGCCAACAATCGTTAAATCAATTTGCTTTAAAAAGGCAAATTCTTGTAATTCTTGAACATTAGTTTCTAAAATATTCACATTTTGACACTTATTTAGCATACCTGTTTGATAATTACCTGGAGCTATATAAACTTCACTTACCATATTTGATTTAATTATTTTTTTAACAATAGCACTTTCTCTTCCCCCACGCCCAATAACTAAGATTTTCATGTTTCTCCTTAAAATATATAATATTATCCAAAAAATTTTACTATGCTAACTTTATTTTAATGTTTAAAATGTCTTATTCCAGTTAGACCCATAACAATTCCTAATTCATCACATTTTTTAATTACTTCTTCATCTTTAATACTTCCTCCAGGTTGAATTATTGTTTTAACGCCATATTTGTGTGCTAAAATTATGCCATCAGCAAAGGGGAAAAAGGCATCAGAAGCTAAAATAAGGTCTTGAGTGTAGCCTTTGGCTTGAGCTTTATCTAGTGCTATTTGTGCCGCATCAATACGTGAAGTTTGACCACCACCTTGAGCAATTATTTTATCTTTTGTAGCAATAACTATGGCATTTGATTTAACATATTTACACACTATTTGGGCTTTTAAAGCCATATTAAAGGCTTCTTCATTACTTTGATTGTTAGTTACAATATTTACTACTTCTTCTAAAATATTATTTTGGTCTTTTTGTTGTACTAAAAATCCTCCATTTACACTAATAATTTCTTTTACTGTTGGTTTACTATCCATTTTAGTTTTTAAAATACGTAAATTTTTTTTCTCTTTTAATTTAGTTAAAGCTGCTTCTTCAAATTGCGGAGCAATTACTACTTCTAAAAATAACTTATTTAATTTATTAGCTAACCCTAAAGTTAATGTATTATTAACAGCTACTATTCCTCCAAAAATTGAAACATCATCCATTTCTAAACAAGCGTCATATGCTGCACTTAAAGTTATCCCAAACCCTACACCACAAGGAACATTATGTTTTAAAGCTACTACTGTTGGTTCTTTAAATTCACTAATTAAATTTAAAGCAGCATCAATATCTTTAATATTATTATATGATAATTCTTTACCTGATAAAATTTCACTATTTTTTAAACTATAACTTAAATTTTCATTAGTTTCATAATAAGTGGCTTGTTGATGAGCATTTTCCCCATAACGCAAAACAATTTTTGGTCGAGCACCGATTAATAAGTTACTGGTTTTATTTTCTTTTGCTACTTTTAATTGTTCTTCAATTGTTAATAATTTTTTAGCATTATTTAATTGTTCTTTTAAGTAGTTAGCAATTAATACATCATAATAAGCAGTATGTTCAAAAGCCTTTACAGCGTATTCTAATTTTTTATCCAAACTAAATGTAGCATAATCATTAGGATCACATAATACACAAACATGTTCATTGTTTTTGGCAGCTGCACGTAATAAGGTTACTCCCCCAATATCTATTTTTTCAATAGCTTCCGTATATAAAGTATCCTTTTTATTAATAGTTTCTTCAAAGGGATATAAATTACAAATTACAATATCTATTTCTTCAATATCATATTGATTAAGTTCTTCACGATCAATAACTGTTCTTCTTGATAAAATACCACCGTGAATATTAGGATGTAGTGTTTTTACTCTTCCACCTAAGATTTCTTCAAAATTAATAACATCGGCTACTTTTTGAACTTCATATCCTAATTCTTCTATCTTTTTGGCAGTTGTTCCTGTGGAAATAAAGTGATATCCATCCTCAGTTAATTTTTTTAAAATCACTTCTAAATTTTCTTTATTAGCAACACTTATTAAAGCTTTTTTCATACTACCTCCTAGTTATTTTTATTTTGATAAAACTGTTTTAATACTCGTATGTAAAGTAAATGTTCATGGGTATGTAATTTTTGAAAAACTTCTACTTCGGTTAATCCAGCAATATTAAATTTTATTTGATCAATTATTCTTCCATCATCAATATATTGATTAACATAATGAACTGTAGCTCCTATTTCTACTTCTTGGTTGGCTAAAGCATTATATACCGCATCCTTCCCTTTATACTGTGGTAAAAGTGAAGGATGAATATTTATTATTTTGCCTTCATAGGCTTGTAAAATTGTTTCATTAATTATTTTCATATATCCTGCTAAACAAATTAAATCGGGATTTTCTTTTTTAATTAACTTAACAATCTTTTTTTCATATTCTTGTTTAGATGTAAAGTTTTTTAATAATACAATTTCTGTTTTTATATTATATTTTTGAGCACGCTTTAATACATTTACATCTTCTTTATCACAAATTAATAATTTTACAGTTGCTTTTAATTGTCCTGATTGACAAGCTTTAGCAATTGCTTCAAAATTAGAACCATCGCCACTCGCCATTATTACTAATTGCATAATTGTAACTCGGTTTCTTTTATTACTTCCCCGATAACTCTAGCTTCAGGTAAAAGTTCTAATATTTTAGCTCGATCATCTTGAGAAATTATAAAGATATATCCAATTCCCATATTAAAATAATTAAACATTTCTACTTGATTTATCTTTCCTAATTGAGCTATTAATTCAAAAATTGGTAAAATATTTATTTTTTTTATATTTATTTTCGCACCTAAATTATTGGTAGCTCGTAAAATATTTTCTTGATAACCTCCACCTGTTATATGAGCCATTGCTTTAATTTTAATTTTATCTAAAACTTGAAAGACTTCTTGATAATAAATTTTTGTTGGTTTTAATAATTCTTCTTGTAATGAACAACCTAATTCATCATTAAATTTTTGAACATCTATGTTATTATCTTTAAATAATATTTTACGTACTAAAGAATAACCATTAGCATGTAAACCGTTGGCTGGTAAACCTACTATAATATCTCCTACTTGCACTTCTTTAGGGTTCACTAATTTATTTTTTTCTTGACAACCAATGGCAAAACCTGCCAAATCATAACCTCCAGGATAATATACATCTGACATTTCGGCTGTTTCTCCACCAATTAAAGCACACTCACTTAGTTTACACCCTTGAGCAATTGAAGCCACTATTTCTTCAATTACTTGAGGTTCATTTTTATGGCAAGCAATATAATCTAAAAAAAAGAGTGGTTTTGCTCCTTGAACTAAAATATCATTAACACTCATAGCTACTAAATCTTCACCAATATGACGATAATTATTAAACTGTTCACATAACTTTATTTTAGTTCCTACTCCATCACAACCACTCACTAAAACAGGTTGTTGATAATGATATTTACTTAAATCAAACATTCCTCCAAATTGTCCGATAGCTGACATTACGCCTAAAATATTTGTTGCTTCAACATGCTTTTTAATACGCTTTGTACTTTCATAACCAGCTTCTAATGATACTCCAGCTGCTTCATATTTATTTTTCATTTCTTCCCCTTTGTTCTTGTTCATATAAATAAGTTGGATAATTTTTATCAAAATATCCATGGTAAATATCTTCACCAATTACTTTTTTTAAACCAGTTAATGATAAATAATGTAAACTATCTGCTTGGATATAGTCTCGAACCTCTCCTACTGTTTTACCACTAGCAATTAAATCTTCTTCTTGAATATCAATTCCATAATAACAACTCCCAATCATCATTGGGGAAGCAATCATTACATGAATTTCTTTGGCTCCTGCTTCTTTTAATAAAGCTACTATTTTTTTAGAAGTTGTTCCCCGTACTATGGAATCATCTACCAATACTACTCGCTGCTCCTTAACTACTTCTTTAATTACACTTAATTTCATTTTGACGGCATTTTCTCGTAAAGTTTGTGTCGGCTCAATAAAGGTTCTCCCAATATACTTATGCTTAACAAGTCCAATATCATAAGGAATTTTACTTGCTTTTGCATATCCTAAAGCAGCAGACAATGAAGAATCGGGAACACCAATGACAATATCAGCTTCAATTTTTGCCTCTTTAGCTAATTCAATTCCGGTTTGTTTTCGCATCATATGGACGTTTTTTCCTAAAATATTACTATCTGGTCGAGCAAAATAAATGTATTCTAATGAACAAATTTTATTTTGGGTATTTTGTGCATACATATGTTTAGTTATTCCTTGTTTAGTTACTTCCAAAATTTCTCCTGACGCTAAGTCTTTAATAAATTCTGCTCCTACTAAAGAAAAAGCCGCAGTTTCTGAAGATAAAACATAGCCGTCGCCTAACTTACCTACTGATAATGGTCTAATTCCATATTTATCACGACAAGCATAAATAGTATCACCATAAAGTATTAAAAAGGCAAAGGCCCCATCTAAAACATGTAAACTTTTTTTAATTGCTTGTAATATATTTCCGGTAAAATTTTGCATAATCAAATGGGCTAGAATTTCTGAATCAGAATTAGATTGAAAAATACTTCCATTACTTTCTAAACGTGCTTTTACTTGTTTGGAATTTACAATGTTTCCATTATGGCATAAAGAAAAGGATAAATTTGATTTATAAAATAAAAATGGTTGAATGTTTTCAATTTCATTGCCTCCACTAGTTGCATAACGAACATGGCCAATACCATTATTACCTTGTAATTTATTTAAAGCATGTTCATCAAAAATTTGTGAAACTAAACCAAAATCTTTATATTTATAATATTTATTTTTTTCATCTACCGTAATTATTCCGGCTCCATCTTGGCCTCGATGTTGTAACATATGTAAACCTAAGTTTATTTGATAAGCTGCTCGGTCAACTCCAACTACGCCAAAAACTCCACATTCTTCATTTAAACTGCTTCTCATTTTCCCTCTATTCTTCTAACAATTTCTGTATAAGCACTAGTTAAATCGCCAATGTCATGTCTAAATAAATCTTTGTCTAACTGTTTTTGAGTTGTTATATCTCGTAAGCGACAACTATCAGGCGAAATTTCGTCAGCTAATAAAATATTATTATCTTTGTCGTAACCAAATTCAATTTTAAAATCAATTAATTTAATATTTAGTTCTTGGAATATTTTTTTTAATTCTTCATTAATTTTCAAAACTAATTGATAACATTTCTCTAGTTCTGATAAACTAATTAAACCTAATGCTTCCGCATGTAAATTATTAATTAAAGGATCATTTAATTCATCATTTTTATAACAAATTTCCAAAACTGGTTTTATTAAATCACAACCTATTTCCATACCTAAGCGTTTAGCCATTGAGCCATGTACTTCATTACGACAAATAAATTCTAGAGGAATAATTTTAACACTTTTACATAATTGTTGAGTCTCATTAATTGTTTTAATATAATGAGTTTTAATTCCTTTCGCTTCTAATTGTTTAAAAATATAAGTAGATATTTTATTATTTAAAATTCCTTTATGATCAATGGTTTCTTTTTTTAAACCATTAAATGCTGTCGCATCATCTTTATAAAACAAAATGACTTCTTCTTTATTATCACCTGCATAAACAGCTTTAGCTTTTCCTTCATATAATAATTCTTTTGGCATCTCTTCTCCTTAGTTAAATTTTATTTTGTAAAATACTCAACTGCACTTGCAAAAATATTAAGTTTTTTATTTCCTTCAATATTTAAATATAAACCAGGTTCGTACCGTTCACTATGGGCCATCTTACCTAAAATTTTTCCACAAGGAGAAATTAAGGCTTCAATTTGGTAATCACTACCATTTGGATTAGCACCTTCATAACAAAAGGCAATCATATCTTGCGCTTTTAATTTTAAATATTCTGCTTGAGTTACACAAAATTTCCCTTCTCCGTGCGAAATAACTTGGGTGTAAGTATCGCCTTTTTTTAAATTTTTCAACCAAGGTGAATTAGTAGTTACTACCTTAGTCGTTACACATTGTGAAAGATGCTGATTGCTATTATTTGTAAATAATGTTGGATCTTGAGGATTTACTTTACCTAGTTTATTATTTATAATTAATCCGGACTTTAATAAAGCTTGAAACCCATTACAAATACCTAAGATTAATTTGTCTTGTGCTAGATGTTCTTTGATTGCTGCTTTTACTTGGGAATTACATAAGACATTTACAATATATTTTCCACTTCCGTCTGGTTCATCTGCTCCTGAAAATCCTCCAGGAATTGCGATAATATCTGACCATTTAATTAACTTCACAAATTCTTCTAGTGATTGAGAAATTAACTCTTCTTGATAATTTTTAAAAATCCCATATTTAACTACCGCTCCTGCGGTTTCAAATGCTTTTTTCATTTCTAATTCTGAATTTGTCCCAGGAAATAGAGGAATAAAAACTTTAACTTGCTTAACTTTTGTTGGATTATATTCTCGTTTAACTTGAATTGTATTTACTTGTGTACTACCTTTTTTTGATTCAATTTTGGGGTAAACTTTATTAAAGTAATTAAAGTTCAAGTCAATTAAACTATTGATATCTGATTTTTGCTCATTAATTATTACTTGTTTAGTATTTGTTACTATTCCTAATTTGTAAAAATCTAAATCTTCTTCTGTTATAAAAATAATTACTCCATAAGCCAACTTATATAAACTAAGCTTACTATGAATTATACAGCCTAATTTATTACCCATTAACATTTTACTCAATGCCACCGCTACTCCACCCAATCCTGCTGCTCGCCCCGCTTTTATTTTCTTTTGTTCAATTAATTTTTCATATTTATTAAGGTTTTTTTGATACCTTAAATAATCAAAATTTGCAAAACTATTGTCAGTTTGTAAAATTTGTTCGTTTAGTAAATAAATATTAGCCCCGACATTTTCTTGCTTAATTGTTGAAGAAATTACTTCTTGAACTTCCCCAATTCCATAAGCAAAAGAAATTAAGGTAGGTGGAACATGTAATGATTCATATGTTCCACTCATCGAGTCTTTTCCTCCTAAAGCTGGAACTTGTAACGCTGCTTGAGCTTTTAATGCTCCTAATAATGTTGTGGTTACTTCGCCCCAATTTTCTGCTTCTTGACCTAAACGCTTAAAGTACTCTTGAAAACTCAAATTAATATCTTTTAATTGGACCCCACTAACAATAACCTTAGTTATGGAGTCAATTACCGCCATTTGACTTCCTACATAAGTATTTGCACTCATTAAGTGGGGATTAAAACCATAAGCAACATGAGAAGTTTTATTTTTAGTGTAAGGAATTTTTTGAACAGCAACTTGTTCTTTAGTTAATTGATATTTTCCACCATATGGCATTAAAATAGTTGTTGCTCCAACAGTTGCATCAAATTTTAATTCCATATTTTTATTATCCACTAAATTTTCATCTTGAAAGCTTGCTTCTAAAGAATCATATTCTTTTAACCTTGGTTTATTTAGTTGATTGACAACTACACTTTGATAAATATCAACTCCATTACTATCTAAAAAACTTCGTTTTAAATTAATGATTAATTTATCTTCATAATACATTTTTAAACAGTTATCATCGGTAACTTTTGCCACCTCAGTAGCTTCTAAATTCTCATCCTTTGCATATTGTATGAATTTGGCTACATTTTCTGGTGCTAACACAACTGCCATCCGTTCTTGGGATTCGGATAAAGCAATATCGCTTGGTTTTAAAGCTTTTACTTTTAAAGGAATTTTATCTAAGTAAATTGTAATACTTGGACTTAATTCGCCAATGGCAACACTGACACCACCTGCTCCAAAATCGTTACATTTTTTAATAAGTTTAGTAGCTAATTTATTCATAAATAAACGTTGGATTTTTTTTTCTTCTATAGCATTTCCTTTTTGAACTTCAACTGAAGCTGTTTCCAAGGAACTTTTATTATGTGATTTAGAAGAACCGGTTGCTCCACCAATCCCATCATATCCTGTTTTTCCACCTAATAATAAGATAATATCGCCTTTTTCCGGTTTAGCTCGTAAAACATTAGCTTTTTTGGCAACTCCTACTACAGCTCCAGCTTCTAAATGTTTGGCTTTATAACCAGGATGATAAATTTCTTGAACATAAGTAGTGGCTAAACCAATTTGATTCCCGTATGCTGAAAATCCCTCAGCGGCTTTTTGCGAAATTAACCTTTGCGGTAATTTCCCAGGTAAAGTTGTATTAGGACCTTCTAAAATACTAGCAGCTCCTGAGATTCTTAGTCCTTGATATACAAATGCTCGACCACTTAATGGATCTCTTATAGCTCCCCCAATACAAGTTGCTGCTCCTCCATAAGGTTCAATTTCTGTTGGATGATTATGAGTTTCATTTTTAAATTGATATAAATAATTTTTCCCATCAGCTGTAAATTCCAAACTAATTGCATTATCTTCTTCAGTTTTTTCAATATTAGTTCTAATTTTTTTGTGAACTGCATATCTTCCATAAATTGTTGCTAAGTCCATTAATGTAATTGGTTTAGATGTTCGTTCTAACTCGGTTCTTAATTCTAAATAATGTTGATAGGTTTTTTTAACAGCTTGGTCTTTTATTTGAATATTTTGTAAAATAGTATTAAAAGTTTGATGACGACAATGATCTGACCAATATGTATCAATAACTTTTAATTCTCCTAATAGTGGATCTTTATGCTCTAATTGAAAATATTCTTGACAATATTGTAGATTTTCTAATGTTAAAGTTAAGGAATATTTAGCTATTAACTTTAATAATTCTTCTTTTGTTAAAGTTCTAAAACCTGCTAAGCTTATTTCTTCTAAAGTAAATTTTTCTTCTATTAACTCTAACTTTGTTAATAGTTTTTCTTGGCTTTCTATTTCATTAAGATAGTAGTTTTTAATATTTTGTAAATCATTTGCTGGTAGTTTATTAAAAATTAAAAGTTCTCCGGTTTTTATTTGACATTTTGATTGACTATTTAATAAATAAACACACTCTTTGGCACTTTGAGCCCGCTTATCAAATTGATTAGGTAAAGCTTCAACCGCTAAGTAAGTTTTATTTTGTATATCTAGTGTTTCAAACATTTCATCTGTTGTTGGTTCTAAAAAGACTTTATCATAAACTAATGCAAATTCTGCTTCGCTTGTAAAAAACATATCATATATTACATAGTAATCTAAAGTTGTTAAAGTTGTTAAGTTTAAAGCTGACTTTAACTCCTGTAATAAAGCTTGCTCTTTAATATTAAAGTTCTTTTTTTTCTTGACAAATATTCTTTTGTTTATCATATTTAAACTCCTTATCAATTTTAGTTATCAACTCTTCATCTATAATATTTATATGCCCCATTTTCCGATTAATTTGAATTTTATCTTTACCATATAAATAAATAAATAATTCATCAGCTGAATTTACTAATTTATTTTGTCGTAATAGTTCTAAAGTTTTTTGATAATTTTGTCCCAAAATATTTATCATACTCATAGGTTGAATTATCCTTGGTTTAATTAAATTTAATCCTAAAGCTGCTCGAACATATAAATCGAATTGACTAATATTAGTACTATCAAGTGTTATATGTCCACTATTATGTGGTCGAGGCGCTAATTCATTAAAATATATTTGTTCATCTTTAATAAACATTTCAATACATAAAATTCCTAAGAAATTGTTATTAAGCATTAAATTTTTTGCCAAGTCAACTACTTTTTTGGTTAATTTGCTATCTATACCATTATTATTTAAATCGGTCCTATGTAAAATTCCATTAAGATGTTTATTTTTAAATAATGGGAAAACTTGAAAGTCATCTTTACTCCGCACAACTATGACACTTACTTCGTAATCAAAATTTATTTTTTCTTCATAAATATAATCAACATTAAGTATTTTTTGAACTTGTTGAACGTCATTCAACGTCTTAATTGGTATTTGACCTTTACCATCATATCCTAATTCACAAGTCTTTAAAATACCTCCTAAGCCAATTTTTGCAATAGCTGCTTGTAATGTTTTTTCATCTACTACTTTGAGATATTTTGGAGTATTAAAGCCATTAGACTGCGCAAACTGTTTTTCTTTAATCCGATTTTGGGAAATTTCTAACATTTTAATGCTAGAAAATATTTTAGTTAGTTCTTGGACTTTTGTTAAATTAATATTTTCAAATTCAAATAAGATTACATCGACTTTTGCTTCTAGTTCTTTTAAAGCTTCTTGATCATCAAAATTTTTAATAATTTTTTCTTGACAATATTTAAATGCACAAGCTTGGGGATTGGGATCTAAACAAATACAGGGTACGCCAAGTTTAGAAGCTGCTTGAATAAGCATTAAAGCTAGTTGACCACCACCAATAATCCCTATTTTTTTATTTATCATTTAAGACCTCATCTTGTAAAACTTTATTTGTTTGGGCTTTGCGAAAATCTTCTAATTTCTTTAATAAAATTTTGTCTGTTATACTTAAAATAGATATTGTTAATAACCCAGCATTTGTACTTCCATTAATTGCGACCGTTGCTACTGGTATGCCTTTGGGCATTTGAACAATTGACAAAAGTGAATCCCAACCATTTAAACTCTTACTTTGAATGGGAACACCAATTACCGGAACTGTTGTAAGGGCCGCTACCATTCCTGGAAGATGAGCACTTCCTCCAGCTCCTGCAATTATCAAATTAATTTCTTCTTTTGTAACATTTTTAGCAAATTCATACATGTATGAAGGTGTTCGGTGGGCACTAACTATTTTTTCGACTACTTGTATCCCAAATTCCTGTAAAATTTCTGTTGCTTCATGCATAATTTTATAATCTGATTTTGAACCCATAATTACTGCTACTTTCATATTTTCTCCTCAATTAAATTTAAATAAAAAAGACCAAAACAATAGTTTTGGTCTTTTAATTACATACATTAAAAAGACCAGAACATCTTTTTAAATTATGTAGTATTTTTACATTCTTTTGGAATATCAATTTCAGCACAGATTTGCTTATTTACTTTTATTTTTAATATTTTCACTAGATTAAAATTAATTTTTTTCATTATTAAACTCCTAGATAACTTTTATATTAAAACAAACGGATGTCTATCAAAGACACCCGTTTTTAACATAAAAAAATCTATGATAAAATAAGATGTATCTTTCATAGTACTTTATTAATGGTAAAGTGTAGAGACGCTAATCCGTATTATCAGCATATATGAAACATACTTTTTTCTACATTTAGGATAACACATTTTTTATTATTAATGTTAAAAAAACCTTAAAAAATAATAGTAAATATTTACATTTTTAAAAATTATATTTTATTTTTATCTGTAATTTATTTGCTTTTTATTGACTTTTTAATTATAATATACTTAGAAATAATTATTTTTATAAAAAAGGAGAATGATGGATCTTTATTTAAGTAAAGGTATAAAAAAAAGAAAAGTTAAAGCAGGTCCTGCTTTATATTTATTATTAGGTTTTATTCCTTTTATTGGCGGATTGATTCAATTAATTTTAACTATTGTTTATAAGCAATTTAAAGGAATAATTTTAAATAGTTTTCTTATTGTATCTGCCTCATCTATGGTTTATATTATAGTGGAATTATTTGCTAATTCATTGGGTTCTTTAGGAATTATTATTAATATTTTAGGGGTATTAGGATTTTTAGGATTTTTAATTTATTTTTACATTTTATTAATAATTAATTCTAATTGTTATTCATTACAACAATATTTAAATGATGGTTATATAATTGATAATGAAGAAAACCTACCTAGTAATATTAAAATATGGATTGAAACTAGTAAAAGTAAAAAAAAACCTTTCTTTTTGCTTTTAAATTTTTAATAAATCTTCAAAACTAAATAAAAAGTATTAATATTATTGTTAATACTTTTTTATATAAACTACTTTTTATTAATATTTTTTATATCTTAATATTCCTAAAGGAATTAAAGAAGTAATGAAAAATCCAAAAATTATGATAAAAGCTGTAGTAATAGTTCCACTTACATTTAAGACATTAATCATTACAAATTGATTAAAAATAAAAACAAAAATATTTTGTAAAGTGAAAACGATTGTAAATCCTGTAGAAATAAATTTGGCATTAAGAGCTTTACGTAAAAACAGTCCAAACGTTGGTGAATATAGTGGAAAAATAAATCCTGTTAAAAAACTTCCTGAAATTATAATTATTAAATTATCAGGAAAGATAATAAATAAAGCTGTCTGTAATAAATTTAATAAAATACAAAAAAACATGATTGATGTATACTTAAATTTTTGAAATATTTTACTAAATAAAGGCATTAGAATTAACAAAGGGAAAATTCCCATTAATGTTGTTAAAGCAATGATTCCCGCATTATAATTATGCTCCATTAAAAATGGTGATGTATAATTAACTTTTAAAATTGAAAATCCAAAAAATAATACTTGTAAAATTAATAATAAGAAAAATATATCCCATTTTGTTTTACTTTGTTCAATATCATTAGTTTTATTTTGTTCATTATTACTTTGCTCATTACTATCTTGTTCTTTAGCTAATACAACAAATAACGTTAAAATTAGACATAAAATTCCCATGAAGAAAAAAGTGAAATTTGCTGTTAAATTAAATAATGTTAATACAAGTATTAAAACTATTAATCCTAAACTATATCCGACTGTTGAACCTGCTCGGATAAGTCCTATATTCAAATTAAATTTATGGGTTAAAGTAGATACATAACCATCTACAATTGGAAATAAAGGAATTCTAAAAATTGATAATACTAAAATTGTTGCTAACATTATATTGTATTCTGTAATAAACATTAATATTACACTAATTAATCCAGTTATAAAAAATAAAATACTAATTCCTTTTTTTTGTGAAAAAAACTTATCAATTATGTAACCAATAATTGGTTGGAAAATAGTTGCTAAAAAAACAACTGAAATAAGATTATATATTTGATTAGCATTAAAACCATAATCTTGATATACTACTGGTAATGCTTGCGTTGTAATAGAACCCATCATCCCCATTATTATATATATTATAAATAATTTTTTTGCGTTCATAACTACCTCCAAAAGAATATTATAGCATTAAATTAATTAAATACTATTAATTTTTCTAATTTTTGCTATAATAAAGTAGTAATTGCTGGATTGGTGGAATTGGCAGACACGCTAGATTCAAAATCTAGTGGTAGAAATACCGTACCGGTTCAAGCCCGGTATCCAGTACCATCATTTTAATTGAACAGGTATATATATTATGTAGTAAACAAAGACTTTTGTCTGTTCAATTAAGATATTGGTTAAAAAGAGAAACTCTAAAATAGAGTCTCTTTTTTAAATAAGTTATAATTTAGTGGTTGGTTACATTTAGGTCAATTATAAAATGTAAAAATATAATAAAAATTAAGAGAAACATATCAAAAAGCCAAAAAAGAGAAGTAGATAGAAGAATTTAAAAATAGTATAACTAAATATAATAATGGTAAATTAAGAATATAATTACTAATAAATTATGAAGAAAAATTTTACAGAAAAATATAAAAAATACTAGTAGAAAATCATAAAATACAAAAATTTGAGTTATAGGAGAAAAATAAAAAAAGTAACAAAAGCAGTAATACCAGTAGCGGGATTTGAAACAAGATTTTTACTATTTATAAGGCTATGCTCAAAGAAATGTTATCAATTATTGATAAACCAACAATTCAGTATATTGTTGAAGAAGCTGTTAAAAGTGGAATTAAAGACATTTTACTTGTTACAGTATCACATTCTAATAAACGAGCAATAGAAAATCATTTTGATACTAATAAAGAGTTGAAAATGATTTTAGAACAAAAAGGAAAAGATATATTCTTACAAATGGTTAAAGACTTATCAGGGATTGCTAATATTCAATATATTCGTCAAAAAGAAGTAAAAGGATTAGAAGTTACAATAAATAATAAATTTATAGAACATAATCCTTTTATATTTTATAATAAATTTTTGTTAAAAGATAGAAGTTTAGAGTGTTTTTATAAAACATTGGAAAAGAAAATAATAGTAGCTAAAGTTGCTCATGAGAAAATCAAAGAAACTTTTACTAAAAATAATACTAAAGAGAAAATTTATTTTATGACATTTAAAAAATTAAACAATAAAAATATAAGTAAAGAAATGCAAGCTAAAATACTAAATATGTTCGGAGAACAAGTTTTAAAGTTTTGCCAAGAAAATAAATTGATAGCTGTGTTTACTACAGCTGAAAAAAGAGCAAGATTAGAAGAAGTACATACTATGATTAAAAGAACCGGATTAAAATAACTAGATTAAGCAAATACTATAAAGAATATAAGCAAGAAGATAATGAAGATATTATTTATAAGTAAATTAAGGAGTGGTAACTATTTTTAGTTGTAATTCTAAACTATAAAGATGAAGTAAAAAATTATAAAACATAAAAATTTTCAAAAAAATTTCTAAAAATAAATAAAATATGCTAAAATTAAATCGTAAAATAAATATAAGGGAGATTATCATGGCAATTAATGTAGATGCAGAAGATTTAAGAGAAAAAGCGGAAAGTGTACGTAGTGAAGCAGAGGATTTAAGAGAAATTATTTCAAATGGTAAGGAGTTATTAGAAGCATTAGTAGATGCAGGATTTGAAGGAGCGGCTTCACAAGCTTTTCTTGATAAGTACGATGAAGTTACACCACAACTTGAAAGTGCAGCAGATTTATTAGAATCAGTGGGAGACGCATTAGATGATACGGCTCAAAACTTTGAAGATATGGATGATGAAATAGCTAGTTCAATTATGGAATAATAAAAGATAAAGAAATAAGAGTTATACCTTATTTCTTTATCTTTGTGTAGATGTATTTTAAGTTTAGTTATATAAAATAGAAAGGAGAAATAACTAATATATTATTAAATTTACAATATTAATTTACATTTACTATTGAAACAATTAATTATTTAATGTTTAAATTACATAAAGTAAATATTGGATAGTTAATTGTTAAAAATATTTAATTATATATTAATTATTGTTAATAAAAATGAACAAAATATCAAAGTGTATTATAGTATTTGTATTATTAATAGGAGGATTTTTCTTTGGAAGATTAAGTACTAATATTAATTTTGATAGTAAGACTGTTAGTTTTATAGATAGTGATAAAGTAGTATTTGTAAATAATGATCAAACTAAAAGTTATAACGAAAATAATTATAATTTTGGAAATATTGAAATAAATAAATTATTAAATATGGAAGAATATAAAACTAATAAGATAGAAATAGTTAATTCTTTAGAAGCTAATAGTGGATTAAAACGTGGTGATTATGGGGCAACTATAGTAATTCCTTCAAACTTTACAGAATCAATTTTAAGTATTAATAATGACACAGCATCTAAGAGTGAAATGATTTATGAAATAAGTAATACATTAAGTCCAAAAAATCAAAATGAGATGGTTAAAACAATAAATTCAATAGTGAATTCAATTAAATCAGATATTAGTTATATGTATATCTATTCAATATTTGATTCTTTACATACCTCTCAAGCAGGGATAGATACAGTTATTTCTAATATGGAGTATGTATATGGTTTTGCTGATTCGTTAGATTCAGTAGATGTATTTAATAATTATGAATACGAACTTGATGAATATAAAGATTATGATTTGGATAAACTTGATTTAACAAAACAAGAACAAGAGTATGTGAGTATAATTAGTAATTATATAAGTGAGATTGATAATAGTATTGTACTTTTACAAGAAGACATTCAAATTAGTAATCAAGATTTTATGGAATATTTAATTAGTATAAATGGTAATTTTGATAAATTAATAAATCAATTAGAAAAAAAAATGACGGATTATGAAAATTTAGTTTCTAGTGAAATGGCAACAATAAATAATTATACAAGTAAATTAGATTTAATTGATATACAAATGGAATTGGATTTAATTAAAGAAATTTTAGAAAACAAAATAGAAAATTTAAGTGAAGTGCTAAGTGATATCTTTGGTAGTGAACAAAAAGAACTAAAATATTTACTTGATTTGTATAAAAATATTAATAATTTAATAGGTTTATCATTAAATTTTAATGGAGAAATAGAACATATAGATCAAAATAATACATTAATAACAAAGAAAAATAATGAATTATTAAATTTAGATTTTATTAAATATATTTCTAATTATATAGAATCAAGTAATGAAATAGATAAATGTTTAAAAACAAAAGATATAGACCAAAATGATTGTTTAAACAATAATTTAAATGATTTGAGTGCATTAAATACTAATATAAATAAGAATATAGATAATTTTCAAACTAAATTTAATAATAATTTTAATGATATAGATATAGAAGTAAATGAAATAATATCTAATCATAATCATAGTGAAGACAACCTTTTAAAATATATTGAGGAAACTAATAATAATGTAATAGTAAATACATATAAAGACATAATAATAACATATAAAGAAATACAAACAGATATCATTTCAATTATTGATAATAACACTTCAGTAGTTACGGATTATAATACCATTAAAGATAAACTTAATAGTGCAACATCATTAACAAAAAGAAATATAAATAAGATAAATAGCATTATTAGTAAAGATGAGGAAGAAATAGATACTAATGATTTAAATAAAATTGAAAAGATTTGTAAAGGTAAATATAAAACAGAAATTTCTTGTAGTATAATTCAAAGTTATGAAAATACTAAAGATATAATATTGAATATTGAAAACGCATTACAACCTCAAAAAAGTGAAGTTATTGATAGTGAGGTAGAGTATATAGATGAATCATGTTCTAAACCTATGAGTATAGCTTATATATATGCAGGATGGAGTTGTACAGAGGACGGAGAAAACAAGCATTATTGGGGAATAAATAAAAAATTAATGAATCAAAATATAACAGTTAATAATATTGGTAGTTCACTAACAATATTGGAAGATGAATCTAAGGAAGCATTAAACAATATTGGAGAAACTGTAGATAATATTAGTGATATAGAAATAAACTTAGATAACTATAAAAAGGTAGATTATAAAGAAGTAGATAGTTCTCCATATTTAAAAGATTTAAAAAATGTAAATCAAAGTGCCCAAGAAGAACTTGATGAGGTAAAAGAATCTAATAACAATATTTATGAAGATATATATGATACATATATGACTAACGTTGAATCTTATCAAGACTACATTGATAAGGTTTCAAATGATACAACATATGAAGATATGATAGATAATTTTACCATTAATGAAGACAAAAGACAAGAAGAAAGTTTGAGCTATTTAGAGAGATTAGCTAATCTTATGACAAATACGTTGACAGAAGATATGCCTAATAAAAATATATATAACCATATTGCTGACCCTATAACATACATAGGTGTTGATAATGAAACCATAGATGCTACTGAAGTAAAAGATAATAAAATAAGTGTAAATTGGTATTATGTTTTAATAGTTTTCTTATTATTTATAATTATAGGTGGAGTTATAATAATAATAAGAAAAAAGGCTTAAAGTATTTAAATATATAGTGGGAGGGAAAATGAATGAGACAAACTCTTTGGAGTTAGAACCAGAGGTAATAAATCAAAGAGATAGTAGTAGTAATATTAATGAAAATTTATCAAAAAAATATAACATAGATATATATACAGATTCTTCAAATAAACAAATATATGATGATGATGAAATAAAAAAAACAATATATTCAGATGATAAAGAGTATAAATTAAATACAGTTCAATATCTTGTAGAGCCCTATTTTACTGAAGTGCAAGAGTATCCCCAATATGTAGAAGTAAATATGTCAGATATTGGGAATAAAGTACTTATGTTTGTTGTATTTATCCAGCTAATGATTATGTTTTACTTTATAGTAATATATGTTAAAAAAAGGAGACAAAAAAATGAAAAATTACACAATCAGTTATACCAAATGGGAACAAAGTAAGGATATTTTAGTTAGTGAAGATCAAATAATAGGTGAAGTTCTTAAAGAGCTAGGGATAGTAAAAGACTTTTTTATTAAACTACATAACAGTAAAAGAATAGAAAATAATTTAAGTGTATCTTTTAAAGAATTAGGAATTAAAGAAAATGAAAAAATAGAAATAATGGAGATTTAATATGAAAAAAAAATTACAAAAATCAGATTTGAATTTATCTCAAACAAAAGAAGAAGTTCAAATACAATTATTAGAATATCCAGATACTAGATTTTTAGATGCTAGAGTACAAAGACATGATAATACTATGATAAATATTGAATATATGGAAAAGGGCTTAAAGAGATTTTCTTCATTTAAAAGTGCGGGTGAAGTTACAAAATATAGATTAGGAATTAGTTTAATTAGATTAACAGAGGAAATAGATGGATATTTTGAAACTTATATAGATAGTGAAAATTTATATGTAACTAGTGATTTGAAAATTAAGATGGTTAAAAGAATAGTACGCCAAAAAAATGAGACACCTGAAGAAATGATTAGAAAAATTAAAGCACTTATAGGATCATTATTTTTAAACATAGCATATAAAGAAATTTTAGCAACAGATAATGATTATTTAAAAAAAGATAAACAATTAAAGAGGTTAATTGATAAAAAAACTAGTGAAGAACTAGAAAAGGAGCTTGATTTATTAATAGATGAGGTAACAAAAAAACAAAATCAAGACTATGATTTAGTAAAAAAGAAAACTGTAAAAGGTAGAAAGATTACACTTCGTTTTTTAGTCGGGTCTACAGTATTATTATTATTTTTTTCATTATTTGTTGGATTGTTTTACATTCCAAATTTAAATCATCAATTAAGTGCTTATAATTATTATCAAAAACAAATCTATGAAGATGTGAAAAAAGAGCTGGATAGCGTACCAATAATTCTGATGAATGGTACGACAAAATATATAATGACAGAATCGACTATTAAATTATCACCACTTAGTGATATTCAAAAAGATAATATTTTATTTAATATTTCGCCAGATATAGATAGGGGAATTTTGGACTTTTGGGTTTACGTAGGACAAGGAAATTATCAAGAAGCCTATAAGCAAAGTTCTAAGAATAATGATGCTCAACAAAAAGCTTATATTTTAATGCTTTTAATTGATGAAGCCCAAAATAACTCGGATTTAAGTGATGCTGATAGAGAAGAAAAAGTTTCTACATATCAAGGGGAATTAGATGGAATAAACCAACAAATGAGTGCTGAAACAAAAGAGGAGAAATAATATGGATAAATATTTTTTCCTAAAAGATAATATAATATATGAAAAAAAAGACTCTTTAGACTTAAAGATTAATAAATACTTTTACAATAATGATATTAAAGTAGGCAAAGGCTTAGATATTGATATTGATAATACAAGTTTAGTAATAGGTAAAAAGGTATTAGTTAATAATGGAGAAGTATATAAAAACTATAAAAAAGTAAAAGATATAGTTATAGACTTTGAAATTGGAGATAATTTAATCATTAACCAAAAGATAAAAATTATGTATATAGAAAAAAAAATTTTAGATATAAAAGTTTTTGATCAAGATACTAAAGTAAATTTACTAAAAGTTAATGATATATCTATTGAATACGAGGAATACCCAGAGTACACTAACTCTCCAAGAGTTAAAAAGAAATTACCAAATGAAAAAATAAGTTTAGAAACTCCTCCTGAAAAAGATAAGGATATTACTTTTGGAAGTTTATTTAAAAAGTTAATACCTGCTATTATTGGAGTAGTAATAGCTCTTTTAATGCTTAAAATAAGACCTCGTGGTATTAGAGGAATAATCATGTTTTTCTCAATGTTAGTTTCATTTTCAATATCAATGATTACACTTTACGAAGATCGAAAAGCTAATAAAAAACATAATAAGCAGAGAAAAAAAGTTTATATTAAATATTTACAAAAGAAAAGAAAAGAATTAACGCAATTAAAGAATGAACAAAATGAAACACAAAAATATAATAATTTATCACAAATAGATATACTAGATGAAGTAAATAGAAACACTTATAGATTATACGAAAGAGATCAATTAGAAGAAGATTTTTTGACATTAAAATTAGGAGAAGTATCAAAACAAGCTAGTTATGATATGACTAATCCATTTGAAAAAATCCAACTAAAGTATGAAGAACTAGAATTAAATTTAAAAGATTTATATGAAGAATACAAAGATAATGAACAAAGTCCTATTTTAATTAATTTTAAAAAATTTAATGTAGGTTTAATAGGGTCAAGATTTGTAATAAATAAACAAATACATAGTATTTTATCTCAAATATATTTTAACCATAGTTACTTAGATTTAAATGTAGTAGTCATTACAGGTAAAGACAATGTATCAAATTTTGAATATTTAAGATGGATCAAACATTTTAAAAATATTTCTACTGGATTTAATAATATTATAGTAGACTCAGTATCAAGGGACCAAGGATTAGCAGCATATGAGCAAATCTTAAGACAAAGAGTATTAGAATATGATAAAGGTATAATGTATAAACCACATTTTTTATTTATTATAGAAAATACTAAAATTATGAAGTCACATCCAATTATGGAATATTTACAAAAGGATAATATTAAATATGGGTTTTCTTTAATGTACTTAGTGCATGAAGAAAGTGAACTTCCTGACAATGTAGAAACTATTATCAATTTTTTAAATGAAAAAGAAGCAATTTTAAAATTAAATGAAGGACATTTTGAAAACTTAGTATTTAAACTAGATGAAGTTGAAGATGATGTTAAAAAATTGGAATTAGTTACACGAAAAATTGGAGAGTTAGAACATATAAAAGGTGTAAAAAGTTCTATACCTTCAAATTTAGGATTTTTAGAAATGTATAATGTATTAACTGTTAAGGACTTAGAAATTTCTAAAAGATGGGATGAAAATAAATCATATAAGAGTTTAAGAGCATTATTAGGGAAAAAATCTCAAGTAGATGAAGTTTACTTAGATTTACATGAAAAATATCATGGTCCACATGGTCTTATTGCTGGAACAACAGGAAGTGGTAAAAGTGAGGTTATTCAAACTTATATTCTATCTTTAGCAATTAATTATTCCCCTGAAGAAGTAGGATTTTTATTAATAGATTACAAAGGTGGAGGGATGGCTAATTTATTTAAAAGTATGCCACATCATCTTGGGAGTATTACAAACTTAGATGGATACCAGTCAATGAGAGCCTTAGCATCTATAAAAAGTGAACTAAAAAGAAGACAACAAATTTTTTCAGATAATGATGTAAATCATATAAATGGATATCATAAACTGTATGAACAAAATTTAGTTAGTGAACCTTTACCACATTTATTTTTAATTAGTGATGAGTTTGCCGAACTAAAAACAGAACAACCAGATTTTATGAAAGAATTAGTTTCGGCAGCTCGTATAGGACGTTCCTTAGGAATACACTTAATATTAGCAACGCAAAAGCCAAGTGGAGTAGTAGATGAACAAATATGGTCTAATTCTAAATTTAAACTATCGTTAAAAGTAGCAGAAGAAAGTGATTCTAAAGAGCTTTTAAGAACACCAGATGCTGCTTATATAGTAGAACCAGGTAGAGGTTATTTAAAAGTAGGAACAAATGAATTATATGAATTATTCCAAAGTGGTTATTCAGGAGCAACTTATCAAAAAGAAAGTACTTCTAAAATAGACAAACGAATATTTGAAATAGATGTCTTTGGAAAAGGGACTTTAATTAATGAAGATGTTTTAGTAGAAGAAAAGGAGGGTAAAGCAGAAATTGCAGAAGAAATTACAGAATTAACAGCTACATTAGAAGAAATATCAAAAGTATATGAAGCAAAAGAATATAAAAAAGTACCTAAGCCTTGGTTAGAGCCCCTTAGTAATATAATTAGTATGGATCAAAATATTAATTATACTGAGAAAGTTAATTTAACAGTTGATATTGGGATAATTGATTTACCACATAAACAAATGCAAATAAATTATGAAATTAATCTATTAGAAGGACATATGGTAATATATGGTGCGCAATCTATGGGTAAAAGTATGCTTATGTATACAACAATTTTAAGACTTGCTATGCAAAATAAGTCCTCTTTATTAAAATTATTTATTTTAGACTTTGGAAATAGTGGATTAATTCAACTAAAAAATTTGAATCATACAGCTGAATATATTAAATTAGAAGATAGTAGAGAACATATAAAGTTAATATCATATGTTCAAGAGGAAATTCAAATTAGAAAACACATTTTAGAAGAAGCTATGGTTAGTTCTTATCAAACTTATAATGAAAAAAATCCTAAAAAATTAGAAGCATTTGTAATAGCAATAGATAATTATGAAAATTTAGTAGAAACACCAGAATTAAGTGAAATGATATCTTTAGTAGCAAGAGAAGGATTAGCTTTAGGAATATTTTTAATAACAACAGCATCTAAAGGGAATACAATTAAACAAAATGTATTGAATTATATTAAAAATAGAGTTGTATTGTATATTAGTGATAAAGGTGAAATATCTTCAATTATAGGTAAAAGTCAATACCCACAACAAGAAGTACAAGGTAGAGGACTTATTAAAAATGAGAATGTAGAGGTTTGTCAATTTAAAGTACCATATTCAGAAGAAAGTATAGATGAAATTGAACATATAAGAAAAGTAATTCATTTAATTAATGAATATAGTAAAATATCAAATCAAGGATTTGTAAAAATGAGCGAATCTATTGAATATAAAAAACATGAATTTGATGGACAATTATACTTAGGAAATAGGTATAGCGATTTAAAAGAGCATAAAATTGATTTATCATCGCTACTTATTACAGGAGATATCCGAAGTGGTAAAACAAATATGTTAAGAAATCTATTAGAACAACTTAGACAAACGGATTCTAAAATTACTATTATAGATGATATTTTAAACTCATTATCAGAATATTCGCAATATGACAACATTGATTATGTTACAAATCCAGCATTAATTGATTTTGAAGGAACAAGTATTTATATAATTAATAAACTTAGTAGATTTAATAAAATTAAGAAGAAAGAGTTAGAACCAATTTATGAAATGTTATTTAAAGAAGTAGCAGGAGGAAAATTATTTTTAGTAGAAGAAAGCGAGATAAAAGGGAAAATTGACCTTATGCAAATATTTAAAACTTTACCAACATTACATTTAGCGGATATTTCTCAAGATAGAGCATATACAAAAAATAATTTAGAACTTAAAACAGATATATTTAATATAGGAGATTCATATTTTATTTTAGATAAGGATATAATTAAATTAAAAACAGCTAAGGTTATAACAGGAAATGAAAACAAGAATTTTAATGTAGAAGAAAGCAATGTAGAAATAGCTGCTCCTAAAGGAACAGTTTCTAGAGGAAAATTAGAACTAATAGAACAAGTAATAGTAGCTTCTAAAGAAGAAGCAACGCCTGTAGTAAATAAGTTAAAAGAATTAGCTGATAAAATAAATAATAAGATTATAGAGATTAATCATCCAAAAGAAATACTTGCTACTAAAGATGAGATACTAATATTAGATGGGAACTTTTTAAATGAATTGTCTTCAAGAGATAGAAAATCAGTATTAGAAGAATTAGATAAAAGAGTGGATAAACAAAAAATGATTCTAATTACTGAAAGTAAGCTAAAAGGTAATGGAGATTTTGCTAAGAAATTTAAAAAACCAGAGGTGATAGTCTCGTTTAAAGATTTAGATAAGCAAGATATTATGAAAATTAAAAAATCAGGATTTAAAGAAGAGAAAGTTCCTAAAAATAGTGTATTAATTGTACACAATGGAAAAGAAGTTAGATTAGTAAGTCTATAAGGAGAATTATGAAAAAATTAAACTTAGGAAGTATTATTAAGATTAAAGAAAATGAGAAAAAAATAATAGTTATAGGTTACAATAAAAAAGATGAAAATGGAGATATTTGTAGATATGAAGGAATCCAATATCCAAATGGAATTAAAGAAGATAAGTTTTACTATTTTTTAGATGAAGAAGTAATAAAAATATATGATAAAGGATATGACTATACTAATACTAATAATCAAATAGATTAAAAAGATGCTTAATTATAAAAAGTTTTTTAAAACTATATCAGTATAATTAAAGTTATGTTATAATAAAGGAGAAAAATTTAATAAAAAAGTACTTAGAATACAATTTTAATACTAGTAATAATAGTTATATCTTCCTCTTAGAAATCTAGTGGATTATAAAAACAGTAATCATATCGGTATTTGGATTAATTTGATAGAGTACATATACTGTTAGTGGTAGTAATATTAACATTTAATATAATGTTAAAATTTGAGGAAATAAATAAACTAAATTTTCCTCTAAAAATATAACATATTAGTGTATTATGTATATTTTATTTTTAGAGATATAACATTTAATATACTATATGTTATATTTTTAGAGTATCTTACAGAAGAGTTAAGTAAGTTTTCAAAAAAGTTTAATTCAAAATAAATGAAAATTTTTAAAAACATTAAGGAGATAGAAAATGTCAGCTAATATAAATAAACATAATGATAAACTAGAAATAACATATAAAGTGAAAGGATTAAATATTATAAAATATGTAGTGTATATAGTAATGGTTATAGGGCCTATATATAATCTTTTTAAATATGTATTACCACAAAATGATGAAATAATAAGTATTATTATAAAAGCTTTGTTAGGAGGAAGTCTTTATATTATAATAGGAGTAATGGTACTATATTATGTAAAGCAACATCGTAGCACTCAAAACAGAAAAATAGTCTTTGATAATAAAAGTAGACAAATACTAGATGATAATGTTATATATTCATATGATGATATAAAAACAATAGAAGTAGTGTACTATAATACTTATAAAAATAATTTAGATGAAAAAGTAATAGATGGAACAACTATGGGTAACTATTTAACTACATTTGTTGCAAAAATAGATTTAGAAAATAAAAAAGTAATAGCCCTTAAAATAGGCTTAAGAAGTACTTGTAAAAAAATAGTAAAAGAAGTAAATGAATATATAAAGGAGGTTAGATGAAACACTTTTTACCAATAGGAACAGTTGTTAAGTTAAAAACAACAAATGATTCAATTTTAAATATAATGATAATAGGTAGAACAATGAGAGTACCAGATAAAGGGGATTTTCAGTATTCAGGAGTAGTATATCCTTATGGATTTGTAGGAGAAGATACGGGAGTATTTTTTAATGAGGATCAAATAGAAGAAGTAATACATGAAGGATTAATAACAGAAGAAGAAATGGAACTATCAAAAACATTAGTAGATGAATATAATAGGGTGGTGAAAAATAATGGCAATAGCTAATATAAAATATGATGTTGATAAAATAAAAGAAGCACAAGATTATCTAGAAGATTTAAAAGATTTAATAGAAGATTTAAAAGATATAGAAGATTTAATGAATCAAAATACATATTATTTAGATAAGTTGAATGATGATTTATTTGACATGATAGATGATAAAGATAAGCTTTTTGAAAAAATTGAAAATATAATTAAGTTAATAGGAGTAATGTTAACAGCTAAAGAAATGGATTTAGATATTAAAAATATGATAAGTCAATAATAAGATAAGGAGGAGATATGTATAGAACAAAATTAGATGTCGATGAACATATAAATTCGGAATTAGATAGACTAATAGCAAAGTTTGAACAAACAGAAGAAGATGTAAGAACTGTAAAAAATATAATAAGTAACTATGCTAGAAATACAAAGCAAGATGAAATAATAGAAGAAAAATTTGATAGTATAATAACAAAATGTAACAATGGTGAAGAACATATAAGAAGTAAAAAAAGATAAGGAGGTAATATGGCAATAGATAAATTAAATATGAAAGAATTAAAAGATGGAATAGATAGTTTAGAATTATGGCATAATGTACATGAAGAGATTTTAGAAAAATTAGGAGCAGTAAAAGAGAAAATAGAAGAAAATGAAGGTATGTCAATAGAAAAAACTCTGGAAACTATAGAGAATTTTGAAGCCTCTATAGAAGAGAGAAGTCATGAGATAAAAAAGAAACATAAAGAAGTAGTAAAATATAAAGATAAATTAGAAGAAACGGGAGTAACCTCAGTAACATCTGGAGCACATATATTTATAGAAAATGGAAATAAATTAAGAAAAAAAATTAAAAACTTATTAGATGATGCAATGGATAATAAAAGCATTAGAGTAGATAAAGCAAATAAAACAGCAATAGGCTGGGGAATAGAAAAAGAAGAAAAAGAAGAATTAGCAGATTATATAGATCAAAGAAATTTAGTACTTACAAATATGGAGACGTATTTAGAGGGAAAATATGGAGAAATACAAACATTACTTAATAGTGCATTAAGTGAAGCTAAGAAATTAGAAGCGATGGACGATGCAGATTATTATTTTTCTATGGAACACTATAATTTAGTAAAAAAAATGATAGAGATAAAGGTAAACATAACAAAAGCAGTAGCAAAAACAGTAGTGGGATTTGTAAAAGGTATGTTTTCAGATGGACTAGTACATGGAATATTAAATATAGCAGGATGTATACCAATAGAACCAATAGGTATGTTAGCGGATGGAGTAAATGCAACATTATATTTAGCACAAGGAGATTATGAAGCCGCAGCATGGAGTGCAGCTTTTATAATACCAGGAACAAGAGTAGGAAAGAAAATAGGAGGAACAGTTAAGAATTTAGCATCACCATTGACAGAATCATTATTAAAATTAACAGATGAAGTGGCATCGACAGTTAAAGGTTTAGCTTCTGAGGCAGTAGATTCAGTTGCAAAAATAGGTAAGAAATGGGGAGATGAAGCATTTGAAGGATTATCTAAAAAAATAGATGATATAAATTATAAGAAATTAGATTGTGGATGTATCTAATAAAAAACAATAAAAAAGGAGAAATATGTATAAAAAATCAAAAAAATTTATAGAAGGTTATAAAAATGTAGAATCTCAATTATGGAAAAATATAAAGGATAAAGACATGCAAAGCTTTGCCACATTATTAAGACCGTTAATATTAGAAATGGGATTTAATGAATTTGGTATGGGAATAGGAAAAGAAGAAATAATGATAGAATTACCAGCCAAAAGTGATTTTAATCAGTTAATAATAAACAACTACTTTTCTAAAATAGTAAAAGAAGCTAATATAAGTTTAGTTGTATTACCTAATTTAAGAAGAAAGCAACAAGAGGTATTTACCATTGAAGAAAAAGAAGTTAATGTTAAAGATACAATATATTTTTATGAACAAACAGAAGGAATGATAGGATATGATGTTGAAA
>JBKDZV010000106.1:0-33994 GCA_047971455.1 Mycoplasmatales bacterium
GCTTTTATTTTTATATCTTCTTTTTTTAAAGTTAATAACAATGCTACAGGAGCATTTCCTGAACATAAATCAACTATTTCAGTATCTTTTTTTTTAGATTAGTGAAATATGCCAAAAGAACTGAATCAAATGTATAAGAATTTTTACCCGCTTCTTGAATAATTTTTATTTCTTCATTTAAATCTAAACCATTAATTATTTCCATTTTCTTTAATCCTTTGTAATAAATAATTTTCTATTTGTAATTTTTTATTTGTTTTACTAAAAAGCTTTTGTTGTAATTCCAGTAATTGCTCTGTTTTTCCTATTTTTTTATGGCTATATTGAATAATTTCATATATTACTTGCTCATTATAATTATCTAATTTTATTAACTTAAGATATGCTTGTTTATATTCTTCTTCATTTAAATTATCATACAATTTTAAATAAAAATCTATTTCTTCTACATTTTCTAAATTATCCATCAATTGTAAAATATCCCAATATCTTTTAGGATATTCTTGATAACTTCGCTCTTGATTAATATTATTATATATAGTAGCTCTTGACTTAATTGTTGACAATATTTTATTTAAATTATTTGTTATAAGTATATGATTTTCTTCGTTTTCTTCAAATAATCTTAATAATTTATTTTGTGATTTATTGTCTACCAAATCAAAATTATTTATAATTGATATTTTCTTCTCTTCTTCCATTGGCTTATATTTATAAAATTCTAAATAATTATAAATATCTTCCACTGTATATTTATCTTTATTTAATAGTAATACATCAAAGCTTATTTCTAATACGTTATATTTTAATTTTTCCTGATATAATTTTTCATAAATATCTTCTACAAACTGCTCATAATCTTTTATATTAGTATAAATATTTAACATTATAAATCCAACTTATGAATTATCTCATCAACAATATCCAATGTGGATTTTTCTGCATTGATATACTCAACATTTTTTTCATTAGCAAATAATTTTTGATAACTTTCATATATTTCTTCGTGGAAATTTAAATCACGCTTATCAAATCTATTCTTTTCTCGCTCATTATCTTCTAATCTCTTTAACGCTTTTTTAGGTTCAATATCGAAAAAGAAAATTTTATTTGGCATATAATTATTAAAAGTATATTTATTATATTCTCTCACATTTTGACAACCACCAACATATTCTTGATAAACAATTGAAGAGTGGACAAATCTATCACAAATAATAATTTTATTAGCTTTTAAAGCAGGTTGAATTATAGTCTTTAAATGATTAACACGTGAAGCCGCAAATAATAACGCTTCTTCTTCAATATTTAAATCATTCTCCATAATTATTTTTCTTATTTTTTCGCTAAAATCACTTCCACCTGGCTCACGTGTTAAAATCACTTCATATCCTAGTTCTTCTAATTTTTCTTGTAAAACTTTTGCAGTTGTAGTTTTGCCACTTCCTTCTCCACCTTCTAATGTTATAAATTTACCTTTTTTCATATATTAAACTCCAATATTTTCTACCCTATATTATAACATTTAGCGACTTTATTTAGGATATTTTTTACATAAAAAATATGACACTTTATAAAATGTCATACTTAAAATATTATTTTTAGCCAAATAATTTATCTAAATCATCTTCAAATGAAGAATCATCATCAACTTTATCACTATCTTTTGATTTGGAATTTTCTTCAATATCCGATGCAATTTGAATAACTACATTAGTGGGAATTGAAAATCCCATATTATCAGCTTCTACTTCAGCTATTTTCATTGTATTCATTCCTACAACTTTACCTGATGAATTTAATAATGGTCCTCCACTATTTCCAGGATTAATTGCTGCATCAGTTTGAATATATTGATATTCACTTCCATCATCACTTGTAATTGTTCTCATAGGTGCTGAAATAATTCCACTTGTTATACTTCCTTGAAATTCTGAACCATATGGTGATCCGATAGCATAAGCAGCTTGACCTGGTGTAACTTCATCTGAATCAGCAAACTCTAATGGAGTAATATCTTGTGAGGTTTTAAATCTAATAACCGCGATATCATAGGCTTCATCTGTTCCTAATATCTCTGCATCAATATATGAATCATCTTTTTCTGAAGATTCTGTTGTAATTACAGAAATTTCATCAGATCCATCAACAACATGATTATTAGTTAAAGCATAATAATATCCATTTTCTTTTTTATAGACAAACCCACTACCTATCCCTTGCTCAATTGGTTCTCCATTTGTTAAGTTATTAATATATTCTTGTAATAAAGCATTATCTACTGATAATATTTTTTGATTTACTACGGTTATTACACTATTTACACTATTATCATATAGATTACTAATTGTTTCCTCTTGTTCAGTTTTTACCACTGAGTTAGAATCAGTTGTTACCATATGCATTGTATTTAATGTATATGCTGCTGTTACACCAAATATAAGAACAATAATTAAAGCTCCTAACATTCCACCAAAAAAAGGCTTCCAAAAACTTGTTTTTACTTTAACAGGTTTTACATATTGATATTCTTCTTTTTTTAATTTTTCAACTTTTTTATTTTCTATATTCTCCATTTCTTTATTTTCTATATTCTCTATTTCTTTGTTTTCCATATTTCTCCTATTATGTCTCTTTACTTTCACATAAACTATTATACTACATAAATGTTAATTATAGGTAAAAAAATAAAATACTAACATTTAGCTAGTATTTTATTTTAAATAACTGAATATATCTTATTTATTTATTTTGATAATGAAGCAAAATATTTAGCTGTTCTTACTAATTGTGAAACATATGACATTTCATTATCGTACCATGAAACAACTTTAACTAATTGATTTCCATCAACATCTATAACTTTTGTTTGAGTTGCATCAAATAATGATCCAAATCTTGTTCCAATTATGTCTGAAGAAACAATTTGATCTTCTGTATATCCATATGATTCTGTTGTAGCTTTTTTCATTGCTGCATTAATTTCTTCAACTGTAGTTTTTTTATCTAATGTTAATGTTAATTCTGTAATTGAACCAGTTATTGTTGGAACTCTTTGAGCTGCTCCATCTAATTTACCTACTAATGAAGGTAATACTAACCCAATAGCTTTAGCTGCTCCTGTTGTGTTAGGAACGATTGATGCTGCTGCTGCTCTAGCTCTTCTAAAGTCTCCTTTAGGGTGAGGTGCATCTAATGTTGATTGATCATTTGTGTACGCATGAATAGTTGTCATTAACCCTTGTTTAATTCCAAATTCTTTTTGCATAACATTTGCCATTGGTGCTAGACAGTTTGTTGTACATGAAGCTCCTGAAATTATTGTTTCTTCTCCGGTTAAAATATCATGATTTACATTGTACACGATTGTTGGTACATCATTTCCTGCTGGTGCTGAAATTAATACTTTTTTAGCTCCTGCTTTTAAGTGTGCTTCACTTCCTGCTTTTGAAGCAAAAAATCCTGTTGATTCAACAACAATATCAACTCCTAAATCTCCCCAAGGTAAATCTTCTGGATTTCTTTCTGAGTATATTTTAATTTCTTTTCCATCAACAATTATCCCATTTTCTGTTGCTTGAATTGAATCTGCTTTATATGACCCTTGTGCTGAATCATATTTTAATAAGTGTGCTAACATTTTTGAATCTGTTAAGTCATTAATTGCTACTATATCAAAATCATTTGAACCAAACATTTGTCTAAATGCTAATCTCCCTATTCTTCCAAAACCATTTATTGCTATTTTTACTGACATATTGTCCTCCTAATAATTAAATGTTTTACATATTAAGTATAACAAATTTTTTCTACTTTTAGTATTATTTGTATGATTTAGTTTCTTTTATTTTACTTTTTATAAAATTTCTTCGTTAATTATTCCACTATAAATTGCTGCTTTTGCTCCATAAATAACTTGAATAGCTTTCCCATTTCTAGAAACTCCCATAGCAGCCAACTCTCCTTTAAAGACTTCATCATCAGCTACTTTTGTTTCATCTTTAACTGAAACACGTAATCTAGTAATACATGCAGTAACTGAATCTAAATTATCTTTTCCACCTAAAGCTTTTACAATTGCTTCGGCTGTTTCTTTTTCAAGTGTATTAGTTGATTTAGTTTCCTTTGTTCCTTTTTCACCTTTAGCATCACGATATTCTTGTTTTGATACGGTTTTAATTGCTGCTCCTCCACGACCTGGAGTTTTAATATCAAATTTTAAAATCCACCATCTAAAGGTAAAATAATAAATTGGAGCTAAAATTATCCCTACTAAAACAATATACCAAACATGATTTTCTGCTCCAGTTGTCCAAGGTAAAACTCCAAATAAAGCAAAATCAATAAATCCTCCACTAAATGTCATTCCTACTTTTACTTGTAAAACATCCATTAAAGCAAATGAAATTGAAGCTAAGACCGCATGAACTCCATAATATAATCCAGGTGCTAAAAATAAAAAGGTAAATTCAATTGGTTCAGTTATTCCCGTTAAAAAAGCAGTTAAACCAATTGAAAATAATAATCCTCCTACTTCTTTTTTGTTTTCTTTATCAGCTACTGAATACATAGCATAAGCGGCAGCAGGTAGCCCAAACATCATAAATGGAAATTTACCAGTCATAAAATTAGTTGCTGGGAATAAATTCCAAGCGTCTCCACCTAATTTTAAAGCTTCAAAAAAAGCATTTTGTGTTCCTACAACTACTTCTCCACCATATTGGGCAAAATCATAAGTTCCACCGACTGCAGTTTGCCATAAAGGCATGTAATAAACATGATGTAATCCCATTGGAATTAATGATCTTTCAATATATCCATGAATTCCTGAAGCTAACCATCCTAAATTATTTTCAGCTAAATAACTAAAACTTCCACCAATTGAATTTAAAATAATTCCAATAAAAGGCCAAATAAATACTAAAGCTACTCCATAAAATAAGGCAGCAAAAGAAGCAATAATTGGTACAAATCTAGGTCCCCCAAAAAATCCTAAAAAATCTGGTAATCGTACATCATTATATTTGTTATGTAAAATTACAGCAATTCCTCCGGAAATAATTCCCCCAAATACTCCCATTGATAAAGTGTGCTCAATTCCTAAAGTTGTTGTTAACATTCCTGGCATTGTATTACCAAATAATAACATGCTATCTTCACTAACAGCTAGATCAAATGATGTTATTAATGAACCACCTACAGCATGCATGATTAAATAAGACATTACTGCAGCTAAAGCGGCTGTTCCTTTATCTTTTTTAGCAAACGCTATAGCTATAGCAATCCCAAACATTAATGGTAAGTTAGAAAATACAATATCTCCAGCAGCATTTAAAATTGATAAAATCCCGTGTGCTATTGTTCCTTCTCCTAAAACATACTTTAAATTATAAGCTTCAATCATATTTTCATTCGTAAAACTTCCACCAATTCCTAACATTATTCCCGCAGCTGGCAATAAGGCAATTGGTAGCATAAATGATTGTCCTAATTTTGATAAAAATGCTTTCATTTTCTATTCCCCTTTTTCTATTTTTTTTCTATTTTTCTCTTTTTTATAGTTTTAGACCAAAGGATATTATAACATACATCTTATTAAATATGAAATTTTTTTCATTTTTTAACCTTTATTAGTTAATTTTTGCAAAAATTTGCATTTTCTCTTATTCATTAATTATTAAAAAAAAAATTACTAGAATTATTTTTCCAGTAATTTTTTTTTAATAAACTTTTTTAAGCAAGTAAATCTTTATATCTTTTTTCAACAATACCCCAATCAATTATTTTAATTACTTCTTCTAAATATTTAGGACGTAAATTTTGGTAGTTTAAATAATAAGCATGTTCCCAAACATCAATTGTAGCGATTGGATAAACTCCTTGAGCAATAAATGGAGCGATATTTTGATTAGCAAATTGAATTATTTCTAATTCTTTAGTTTTAGTATTTACTGCTAAAGCACTCCAACCTGAACCAAACTGTGTTGCTCCTTTTGTTTTTAATTCTTCTAGCATTTTCTCAACAGTTCCAAATTGTTCTTCAACTTTGTCTTTTAAGTCTCCAGCTAGTGCTACAACATTTCCTGAAAATTGTCCAAAAAAATTATTATGTAAATAAGCTCCTCCAGCATTATTATTAATTCCCGCTTTAACTGCTAAGTCTAAATCTAGGTTTTTAACTAATACTTCTTCTAAAGTAGCATCTTGTAATTCTGTTCCTTCAAGTAAATTATTCAAATTATTTACATAACCTTGATGATGTTTTGTATGATGAATTTCCATTGTTTTTTCATCAATATATGGTTCTAGAGCATTAAAATCGTAATCTATTTTTTCAAAATTAATCATAATATCTCCTTTAGTATTTTATAACTTAATTATACCATTTATTTCTTAACTCTTCAAGATATACATTACCTAATTTAATCTATTTACTCAAAATATTTGCAAATTAACTTAATAAATATTAAAATATAAAAATAAAATAAAAAGGGAGATATATGAAATTGACAATATTTAAAATTAAATTTGAAAAATTTGAGGTGATTTGGTTTACTATAGCATTGGTTTTGTTATTTGGTATCGAAATTTTTTTACAAGATACTTTATTGGGAATTATTGTTACGATTACTGGAATGTTAAATGTTTTATTAGTTGCTAAGCGTAGTATGTGGAATTACTTATTTGGGATTATTAATGTTTCATTATACGCTTATGTTTCTTATCAAGCAGGATATGGAGGGGATTTTGTAACTATGACTTTTTATTATTTGCCATTGCAATTTATAGGAATTTATACTTGGAAAAATCATATGAAAGTCGAAGCAAATAATGCCGCAGTAGAATATAAAAAGTTTAATTTTATAATGTGGGCTATTTTAATTGTAAATTTAATTGTTGGTACTTTAATAACTGCTCAATTATTACCATTAATAACTGCTTTATTTGGAATGCCAATTAATCAACTTCCACTAATTGATGCTTTCACAACTTATGCGGGAATAACTGCTGGAGTATTAATGGCTTTACGTTATTCAGAACAATGGTGGATTTGGATTGGTGTCAATATTGGAAGTGTTGTGATGTGGTTTACAATGTTAGGTAAAGCAGACAATGCAGCGGCTATGGTTATTATGTGGTCTGCTTATTTGATTAATGCAATTTACGGATTATATAAATGGGAGAAATAATGAAAACTTATCAAGTAGGAGTTGTTAGTGGTAAATTTAGGCTATTACATAAAGCACATAAAGAAGTATTAATTAGAGCAACTTTAGAAAATATTAAATCCTTAGTTGTTATTATTCATGATAATGAAACAATTCATCGTTATAGTACACTTGAAGAATTACGAGTTTCTATTGGAACAATTTTAAAAGATACTCATATGCCTTATAAAATTATTGTTTGCCAAGAAATATTTCCAGATATTATTACTTGGGAAAATTTTGTTATTGAACAAATTGGACATCAAGATATTTTAATGTTTAATTCTAAAGAAGACTATGAAAATATTACTTTAGATAATAAGTTTATTCATTGTAAAAATCTTAAAACAATTTCTGTTACAGAAATTGAAAAAAACCCTTATGATATTGAATTTTATGAAAAAGTTGCCAAAGAATTTATGCCTTATATTAATAAAAAAATCGTTATTAGTGGAGTGGAATCTTCTGGAAAAACTCAACTAGCAATTAAATTAAGTAAAATTTTAAATACCATTTATTCACCTGAATGTGGTAGAGGTTATGCTCGAGAATTTTTAGGTGCTGATGATGAAGCCTTTACTCCCAAAGATTTTGTTTTTATTGCCCAAAATCAACTAGCACAAGACCGTAAATTAAACAAAGCAGCTCATCGAACTTTAATAGTAGATACTGATCCTTTTGTAACTTTACGCTTTTTATATGCTTATCATGCTGAGTATATTAAACGTGGTATTATAACTCAAGATTTTGAAAAAGAATTTACTGATGCAATAAGTATGTTAGAAACAATTTGCAAAACTTATAAAAGTCATCTTATATTTTTGTTGCAACCTAACAATGAATTTACAAGTGATGGAATTCGTTGGGATAACCAAACACAAGCCTATCGGAAAGCTCAATTTAATGATTTGAAAAAAATTTATGATAAATTTGGTCATAAATATATCATTGTTAAGGGTGATACTTATAGTGAAAAATTTGAGTTTATGGAAAAAGAAATTGAAAAAATAATGAACATTTATTAAAAAGTTTAAACTAAGGATATTATATTATGAGATTAAAAAAAGATAAAAGTAACAAAAAATCATTGTTTGTCATGTTAATAATTTGTCTGATCTTTCTTAGTTTAGGACTAATTTTAGCATTAAATAAAACAAATACAACTCAATCAAAAAAAACTACTGAAGAAACTAAACAAGTTTCTTTTTTAGCCGTTGGTGATATCATTGCTCATGATAGTGTTAATGATAGTGCTTATGATAAGAAAACTAAAACTTATGATTATACAGCAATGTTTAATAAAGTCCAACAACAAATAACTACTGCTGATTTAGCATTTGCTAATCAAGAAACTATTTCTACGACTAGCAAAGGAATTTCAGGTTATCCTGCCTTTAATGCTCCATTTTCCTTAATCGATAGTTTAACTAAAACTGGCTTTGATTTAATTTCTTTAGCTAATAATCATGCTACTGATGTTAGCAATTCAGCCCCTCAAGAAACAGCAACCTATTATCAAGAAAATTATCCAAAAGTTAAAGTTAGTGGGAGTAATGCTTCTTGTGAAGATATAAACTACCAACAGTTTGAAAAAAATAATATTTCTTTTACCTTTAATGCTTTTACTTATGGTGTTAATAATACTGATAATTTACAAGACTGTAATATTAATCTTATTAATGATGAAAATTATCATCAACAAATTAAAGATTTAACCGCAACAGGTGATGTAAATATCGTATCTTTACACTTTGGTGAAGAAAATAATCCTGACATTAGTCAAGAAGAAGAACAAATAGTTAATGAGTTATTAGATGCGGGGGTTGAAATAATTTTAGGAACGCACCCCCATGTTTTAAAACCTATTGTCAAAACAACTAATGCTCAAGGTAATGATGCTCTTATTGCCTATTCTTTAGGTAATTTTTTATCAACACAATTAGAAGATAACCAACGACTTGGGGGTATGTTAGAATTTGATATTACTTTAACAGATAAAGTTACAATTTCTAATATTAAGTTTACTCCCACCTTCCAATACTATACTTGGGATGATGCTACTCATGAAGATTTACGTTCTCGAAAAAATGTTGAGATTATTTACTTACCCGAAGTTAGTGAATTAGAAACTGAAACTTATTATTTACAACTAGTTGAATTAGTTAAAACAGTTATTGATGAACAATATTTAACTTATTTACCACCTCAACCTTACACTAATATTTCCTATATTAATAGTGCGGATTTTACTACTTCAACTATCGTTAACAAAAATAATTGCTTACAAGAAGATTATGAACCTAATGATTTAGTTATTCCTAATGTAGCACTTTCTACAAGAACAACTAAAGATGTTCATTATATCTCGCAAAGTATTGAGACTAATATTCAAGAACTGTTTAATAATGCTCAAAAAGCAGGTTATAACTTAATTTTTGTCTCAGGTTATCGCTCTTATGCTACACAAAAAACATTATATAATAATTATGTTAATAGCGATGGTGTTGCTCAAGCCGATATTTATTCCGCCCGCCCTGGATGTAGTGAACATCAAACAGGAATTGGTTTTGATATTTCTGAACAAAGCATCGATGCTCAAGGTGTAGGGGCCTTTAATGATACAGAAGCGGCTAAATGGGTAAAAGAAAATGCCCATAAATATGGCTTTATTATTCGCTATCCAGAAGATAAAATCGCTTTTACCCAATATACTTATGAAAGCTGGCATTTACGTTATGTTGGACAAAATATTGCTACAGCAATCTATAAACAAAATTTATCACTAGAAGAATATATGTATGAACAAAATAAGTAATAATTTTCATTAATTATTACTTATTTTTTATAATTCAAGTTAATAATGTTATAATAAGGATATAAAATTTAATAAAGAGGTAAGATGAAATTTAAACTTAATTCAGAATATCAACCAAGTGGTGATCAACCAGAAGCCATTAAAAAAATTGTTAACAATATTAATAAGCAAGAAAAAAATCAAGTTTTACTAGGAGCAACTGGTACTGGTAAAACTTTTACTATGGCTAATGTTATTGAACAAGTAAATATGCCAACTGTTGTTTTAGCACATAATAAAACTTTAGCTTCTCAATTATATGGTGAATTAAAAAGTTTCTTTCCTAATAATCGAGTGGAATACTTTGTTAGTTACTTTGACTATTATCAACCAGAAGCTTATATTCCTGGAAGTGATACTTATATTGAAAAAGATTCAAAAATTAATGAAGAAATTGATCGCATGCGTCATAGTGCAACTTCTTCGTTATTTGAAGGAGATGATGTAATTATTGTCTCTTCTGTTTCTTGTATTTATGCTTTAGGTAATCCGAGTGATTATCGTGATTTACGTATTTCTTTACGTTTAGGTGAAGAATTTGGACAAAAAAATTTTATTTATAAACTAATTGACTTACAGTATGAACGTAATGATGTTGATTTTAAGCGTGGAAGTTTTCGAGTTCGAGGTGATGTTGTTGATGTTATTGCTGCTCATAATGATAAAATAGGTTATCGGGTAGAATTTTTTGGTGATGAAATTGATGGAATTATTGAATTTGATGTCTTAACTGGTAAAAAAATAAAAAGTTTAAAACATCAAATGATTTTTCCAGCTTCTCACTATATTTCTGATCCAGAATATATTAAAGAAATAACTACCCAAATTGAAAAAGATATGGAAGAAGAAGTATTAAAATTTAAACAAGAAAATAAACTCTTAGAAGCCCAACGTTTAGAACAACGAACTAAATATGATTTAGAAATGTTACGAGAAATTGGCTTTTGTTCAGGAATTGAAAATTATACTCGTTATTTTTCTGGTAATACACCTGGTGCTACTCCTTATACTTTGTTAGACTTTTTACCAGATGATTTTTTAATGATTATCGATGAATCTCACGCTACGCTTCCTCAAGTACGAGGGATGTTTAATGGAGATCGGGCTCGTAAACAAAATTTAGTTAATTATGGTTTTCGAGTTCAAGCAGCTTTAGATAATCGTCCCTTACGTTTTGAAGAGTTTATTAATAAACTTTCTTATACGGTATATGTTTCCGCAACTCCTGCTGATTATGAAAAAGAAGTTTCACATAATTTAATTACTGAACAAATTATTCGACCAACGGGATTAGTTGATCCTTTAATTGAAATTAGACCAAAAGAAAATCAAATTGATAACATTATTCAAGAAATAAAATCACTTGATCAAGGTAATAAAATGTTAATTACTACTTTAACTAAAAAAATTGCTGAAGATTTAACGGATTATTTAGAAAATCAAAATATAAAAGTTGCTTATTTACACTCTGATATCAAAACTTTTGAACGTATTCAAATTATTAATCAACTACGTGCCGGAAAATTTGATGTCTTAATTGGAATTAATTTATTACGAGAAGGATTAGATATTCCCGAAGTTACTCGAGTATTGATTTTAGATGCTGATAAAGAAGGATTTTTACGTTCAGAAACTTCACTTATTCAAACTATTGGACGAGCCGCAAGAAATAGTGAAGGAAAAGTTATTTTCTTTGCCGATAAAATAACTAATTCTATGCAAAAGGCTATTGATGAGACTTCTAGGCGTCGAGAAAAACAAGTTAACTATAATAAATTACACAATATAGTACCAACTACGGTTAAAAAAGATATTGCTGATATTGAAACTACGATTAATGTTTTATCTTCTCCAAGTACTGTTAAAAAAGAAAAGGCTGAACTAATTAAAGAATTAACTAATGAGATGGAACAAGCTTCTAAAGACTTAAACTTTGAACAAGCAGCTAAAATAAGAGATATTTTATTAGAGCTTAAAGGAAAATAATGATTAATATATATTTAATAACCAAGAGTAATATTTTAGACTATCTTTATGAACAACATCAAGATTATCATTGTTTGCACTATTTAGCTGAAGATATTTCACTTATGCAAATATATAAAGAATATTTTTCAACTAATTTATTAACTTCTAAAAAATTATTAATTGTTGAAAATCCGCTATATTTAATTAACAAAACTAATCAACTTAAAAAAAAGGAATTAGAAATTTTTGAGCAACTTATTACTACTGAAACTACCAATAAATTAATTTTTTTAATTAAAAAACCATTAAATACTAAAATTACCTATATTAAGCAAAATTTAGAACACTTAAATTATCATAAAAATCTTGAACAAGAACAACAACAGCATTTTTTACAAGTTAACAAAATTAATATTTCAGCAATTAATTTAGAATTTTTACAAGAAAATATTCAGCAAAATTATGATTATTTACAAGAACTTTTAAAGTTAAAACTTTATAAAGATAATCAAGAAATTACTAACGAAGATATTGTTGCTAACGTTAAATTAAAAGTTGAAGTTGATATTTTCAAGTTAGTAGAAAGTATTATTAAACATAATAAATTAGAATTTACAAATATTTATACTAAGTTAGTAGCAGAAGAAAGTATTACTGTTGAAGCTATTTTAGCTATTATGTATTCCCAATTAAAATTTTTTCTTAGTGTTAAAACAATGCGCGAATTAAAATTTACTGATACAAAAATTATTCAAGATTTACAATGTTCACCTTATCGTTTAAAATTTTCTAATACTTTAGTTAATTCTATTACTCAAAATGAATTTATTACTTTACATGATAAAGTAGCTTTGTATGATTATTTAATAAAGTCCGGTCAAACGAAGGAAAAAAATGTTTTATTAAATTTTTTTATTTAACTTTACAAAATTATTAAACTTCAAAAAATTTATAATTAAACAGTAAAACCAGTAAATAAATATACTTATTTACTGGTTTTATTATAATGTATCGAACTAAATTAAAATAATATTTCGTTTTTTAAAATGAAGAAATTTCTAAATTTTCTCTTATTTTGTCTTCTTCAACTGTTTTTTTGTATTCTTTAGTATCATAATATACTTCTCCAGTAATACTATTTCGTTTTTTAGTTTTCATAATCCATATTTGGTAAACTAATAAAGCAACATTAGCACCTAAAGAAAGTAAACTTAATGTCCAGTGAGCTGCTGGATTTCTTGAGGCTTGGACTGAAATATCTGAATTTAAAAACATTTCAGGCAAGGTTAAGAAAAACATCATGTTTAAAGATAAAGTATAAACACGGTGTTGCATCCAAGCACCTCTTCTAAAGCAATGAGTTGCAATATTTGCTGCAAATAAAGCAGATATCATAATAAATGCTCGATCTTCTGCGTTATTATAAATAAAGGCAAAGTTCCAAATATCATATGCTAAAATCCACCAAATTGTCATATCGGGCCAAACCATTGTTTTAGATTTGTCTTTACTAATATAAATCGCTGTAATACCACTTATTAAAATAATATTAATTATTCCAGCAATTCCGTTGGCAATATTCCAACCACCACCTTGGATAAAAACATCATTATACACTCCATTAGTTATTTGACTTATTTCAAAATCTCTAGAAACAGCTTCCATAATATTAACAATTAACATTAATGGAACTAAATATTTAAACCATTTTAAATTTTGAAGTTTTGTGGAAAAACGTAACCCCATAATAACCCAGGCAAAAACTAAAATAGCAATTAATTTAGCAATTACAAACCACTGCATAACTGATGTATCCATTGACATAGGCCAGACAATAAAGACTAAGAATATTGGTACAATGATATAAGTAAAAACACTAGTTGCTAAACTTCTACGAGCAAACTCCCCAATACCTACTAAAGCAAATGTATAAATTAAAAGTCCGGCATAACTTGCTACTCCTAAATCTGCTGAATTGAAAAAAAATCCCATTTTGACCTCCTTTTTATTATTTATTATATTAACAACTATATTATAACATTTTTTATACTTAAAATGAAAAGGATTACTTTTAAAATTTAAATACTATATTCAAATTTTAAAAATATTATCTAGATTTTTGTTTTTTATGAAAACTTTTTCATAAGTATATTTTTTTAATCTTTTTATGTTATAATTTAATAAAAAGTGTTTTTATTTTTTAAAAAGGATAACTATGGATAAATTTAAAAAAAAAAGAACTCATTCACAAATTATGTTTGTAACCTTATTTTTTATTTTGATTATGGCAATTTCTGGCTTGTTTTTTGGAATTATTAGTAGTTCAAAATCTATCTTAACTGATGGAATTGTTTCACTTGTTATATTTTGTTCTTCTTTTTTAGGTATTTATATTCAACGCCGACTTCGTTTAAGTGATGATACTTTGTACCCTTATGGTAGATGGCGTTTTCAAAATATTTATAATTTATTACGTATGATAACTTTATTATTAATTATTTTATATTCTTTTTTAGAAGCTATTTTTACTATTTACCATTACTTATTTGAAAATATAATTCCTCCTGAAATTGATTTTGTTAGTGCTATTCCTTATTTTATTATTAAAATGGTCGCCGTTTTTTTAGCACTTAGTTGGTTATCTTTAAATAAAGATAATTTAAATAATGAAGAATATAAAGTTGAATTTACTTCAATATCAGTAGATGGAGTATTAACTTTAGCAATTATTATTGGAATGGCCGTTTTTGCTAATATTGCCTTAATTCAATATATTGCGGATTCTTTAACTTTATTAATTGTTGCCATTATCTTAGGTATTAGTATCTTTAAAGAATTAAAAGCACTAATAAATTTAATGATTGGTAAAAAAATTTATGTTACTCAAGAACAAGCGATTTCCCAACTAATTAATCGTCATTATCAAGACTTTTATTTTAAAGATATTCACCTAGAAAATCAAGGTATTATTACTCAAGTTTTCATTACTTGTTATTTTGATGATAAGAAAACAATGGAAGATTTTTTACAATTACAAATCAAAGCTAAAGAACTATTACAAGCCAATGGCTTTGATAAAACACATGTTCATTTTTATTTTGAACAATAATAATTAAAGATACTTTCTAAATTAAGTAGGCAAAGCTTTGATATTAAAACTTTAGTATGAACTTTAAATTTTGCTATTTGACTAGTGTGAATCATTGGATTATTAATAAAAATAATTGGGAAATTTCCCATATACTATTTTAAAAACATCACCTTTGTACAAAAACATAGTTCGATAGCGATTATCATTAAATACTTACGTTCTTTAACAACATACTTAAATTTATCTATTTTATACCTTATCTTCAAATCATCTAACTTACCAAAAGTAAATAAATCAAATTATTGTTCTATTTTACAATCCTCTTTATTTACTCCCTCTAAAAAATTTGGTAATATAAGATTGATTATTCATTTTATAAATCTACTTTTTCATACTACTTTTATTTATTAAAATAATTATAAATATTAAATAAATTGGCCAACTAAAGATTAAAATTCCTATATAAAAAGGGTGAATCCTAAACGTAATATATCATCTGATGAGCCAATATCAATTATGATGAAGGATAGCTCCTCTCCTAACACAATTGGTGCAACAATAATTAGTGGTAAAATAATCTTTGTTTATTAATCATTTCATATCCTAATTTTGAGTTGTTGTAATAAATAACATCATATTCTAAATATATACTTAAGAAATAAGTTACTTTTAAGTAACTTATTTCTTATTATGAAAGATATTAGCAATTTTGTTCAAAAGCATGTTAAAGCGATAAATTTGACCTTTTTGATCAGATAATAAGCTTTCAAGTTTATTTTTATGTATTAAAAACGGAACTTTAATTTTATATTTATGTTCAGTATTTGTAAAATATATTAAACGATTTTCAAAAAATATAATATATTCTTTAGCTTTTTTAGGAACTTTTATTTCTTGTATAATGATATCACATAAATCATCCACTACTTGTTTATCTGTCTTATCCTCATCATATAATAAGTAACCTAGATTTGGTACTAAAGATCTAGTATGAACTTTAAATTCTGCTTTTTTACATCCAGCAAGCATTGAATTATTCATAAAAATAATCGGAGAATCTCCAAAATAAACTTTCTCATATTCTATTTTAAAAACATCTCCTTTATACGAAAATATAGTTTGATAATCAGTATCAAGCATTTTACGTTCTCCAACAACATACTCAAATTTATCAATTTTATAACTTATTTGCAAATCATCTAATTTACCACTAGCAAATAAATCAAACTCTTTTTTGATAACTTTTCTTCTTTTTTTGTTTTCTTGTAAAAAGTCCGGTAATAAGTTCTGTTCATAAGAACTTATTGAGCCATTATCTAGTTCTAAATCAACTTTAATATTATTAGCAGTATAATGAGGGATACTTTCTTTATGGATATGCTCTTTAATACTTTTTTTATTTAAAACTATAATACCAATCATTAAAAATATCGGCCATCCAAGTAAAACTGCTAATGTATCGTCATCTAATAAAATTATCATCCAATCCCCAAGTTCAAATTGTAAAATAAATAATAAAGGAAATATTATTATAGAGGAAATATTTATTATATTGTAACGCATTGCTCTTGCTCTTAGTGCCATTAATTTTCTCTTTCACTAGTCTTAACTAATAAGTCCACTATTTCAATTGCTACTTCAGTTGCTTTAATCATTGTATCAACATTTAAATATTCATATCGTCCATGAAAATTATGTCCTCCAGTAAATAAGTTTGGACAAGGTAAGCCCATAAATGATAATTTAGAACCATCTGTTCCCCCTCTAATTGGTTCAACTTTAAGTTCAATATTTTTATTAATAATAGCTTGTTTAGCGTATTCAATTATATAAGGATTAGGTTTTATTTTTTCTACCATATTATAGTATTGGTCTGCTAATTGAATTGTTGAACGAATCGCTTTAGCCTCAATAATTTCTTGATATAATTTTTGGATTAATGCTTTTTTAGCAATAAATTTTTCATGATCATGATCACGAATAATATAAGTTAATGAAGCAGTTTCAATTGTTCCTTCTAAAGAATTTAACATATAAAATCCTTCATAACCTTCAGTATGTTCCGGACGTTGTTCTTTAGGTAGAGCATGGTGAAATTCCATCCCAACTTCTAAAGCAGATACCATTTTGTTTTTAGCAGATCCTGGATGAATCATTTTCCCTTCAATATCAATTTTACAAAAAGCGGCATTAAAGTTTTCATATTCAAATCCTCCTTCAGCTCCCCCATCTAACGTATAAGCAAAATCGGCCCCAAAACGCTTAACATCAAAAGCATCAGCTCCTGTTCCAATTTCTTCATCAGTTGTAAAGGCTAGACAAATATCTCCATGAACTAAATCAGGATTATTAACATAATATTTTGCTAACTCCATAATAATTGTTACTCCTGACTTATCATCAGCACCTAATAACGTTGTTCCATCTGTAGTAATTAAAGTTTGTCCTACATAATCATTTAATTCTGTAAATTCTGTTGGCGAAAGTGTATAAGTGTCATTTAATTTAATATCTTTTCCATCATATTCTTCAATTATTTGAGGTTGGACATCAGCTCCACTCATATCTGGTGAAGTATCAACATGAGCTAAAAATCCTACACTTTTTATTCCGGATTTATTAGCTTCAATCTTAGTGTAAAGATAACCATTTTCTTCATCAAAATCTACTTTTAAGCCTAATTCAATTAACTGCTCTTTTAACAAATTTAATAAGTCAAACTGTTTTTTAGTACTTGGTCTTACACTAGCATTAGCATCAGATTGTGTATCAATTTTTACATATGTTACAAATCTATTAATCATTTCTTGTTTATTAATCATCCCATCTCCTAATTTTGATTTATTGTTGTATTAAATAATATCATATTCTAAACTTTTTGTAAATTCTTTAATCTTTTTTTTTTATATTTCTTGCTTTAAAAATTCCTCCATTGCTTGCCAAGGCAATAAAACGCATTTATGACGATTAGGAAAATTAACCATTTCTGTATAAGATATAGCTTCTTGAAAAAGACTTATATCATAGTTTTGACCAGTTATTAATTTTTCAAATTGTTTAATTTTATTTAAAATTTCTGCTTTAGTTTTTCCAACTAATTCATCTGTTAAAATTGAAGTAGAAGAACAACAAATCGAACAACCTTCACCCATAAACTTAATATCTGAAATAAAATTATCTTCTAATTTGATATATAAGACTAAATTATCACCACAACTCGGATTAATTCCTTGTTGTTGAAAATATCCTGTCGGTAACTGTTCAACTTTATTTTGGGGATTACGATAATGCTTCATTAATGTTTCTCGATATAAATTTTTTTGTTTCATTTTTCTCCTTAATGCCACGCTTCATAAATTGCTTTAATTGTTTGAACTAGCTGTTTTACATCATCTGTAGTATTATAAAAGTAAAAACTAGCTCGCAAAACGGCTTGTTGTTGTAATACATATTTCATTGTTAAATTATTACAATGTTGCCCATCACGAATTATAATATTTTGCTTATCAAAGGTAACTTCGTTTAAAATAGAAGCACTTACCGCATCATGGACAGCAACATCTTTAATATTAAATACTAATAAACCATTACTTAATTGCGAATTATATATTTCTACCATCTCTTTCATTTTTGCCAAAAGCTCTAGTGCATATTTTTTTAAAAATATTTCATGCTGGTGAATATTTTCTAAACCAATATTTTGCAAATACTTAACTGCTTGTCCTAAACCAATTACTTCGGCAATAGCTGGGGTTCCTGCTTCAAATTTTAAAGTTCCTGGTTGCACTGTAAATTTAGCTTCATCTACTGTTGAAGGAACAACCATCCCTCCGCCATACTCTAAAGGCTTCATTTGGGCTTGAATTCGTTGATTAATATATAACACTCCTATTCCTGTGGGTCCTAACATTTTATGACCGGAAAACGCATAAAAATCACAATTAATTGTTTGTAAGTCAACTTTAAGATGTGGTACTGCTTGTGCTCCATCAATTACCGTAATTATCTTATGCTGATTTGCATATTCACATAACTCTTTTAAATCAACAGTATTACCTAAAACATTAGACACATGATGAATAGCAATCAATTTAGTTTTTTCTGTTATCAACTCTTTCACATCACTTATTAAAATTTGTTGTTCTTTAGCTTTAATAATTTTTAATTTTAAACCTAATCTTTGTGTTAATATTTGCCATGGTAAAAAATTAGCATGATGTTCCATATTTGATACAATAATTTCGTCACCTGGTACAAATAAGTGTTCCAAGGCATGAGGTAATAAATTTAAAGCTGCTGTTGTTGATTTAGTAAAAATAATTTCTTGAGTTGTAGCATTCAAAAATTGAGCTAATAATTCTTTTGTTTCCTTATATTTTTGGGTAGGCAACAAACTTTGCTTATAACTACCACGGTTAATTGCAAAAGGATATTTTTGATAATATTCAGTCATAGCCTGAACAACAACATCCGGTTTTAAAGAAGTTGCTGCTGAATCTAAGTAAATTAATTCAGGACTATTTTTAAAAATCGCAAAATCTTGTTTTATATTTTTTACATCAATCATTTTTATCACTTTCTTTTTAATTTTTTTAATTAGTTATATTAATCATAACTAAACTTTAATAATGTGTCAAGTAAATTGCTAAAACATTCTTCTTTATTAATTTTTTTGTTTAAATTCATTTAAATTTTAATATTTTTAATCTTTTAAATGTTTTATGTTATAATACTTATATGATTAATAAATATAAACTTAAAAAAACACACCAAGATGTTCTTGCTTTAATTATTAAAAAACCAGGATTATCTCGTGCTGATATTGCTAAAATCTTTAACTTTAATAAATCAACAGCTTCTTACTTAATTAAAGACTTGGAAACTCAAAAGTTAATAAAACTTGTGCAAGGAACTAATACAAACGGAAGAAAAGGAGTATATATTCATTTTAATTATCATTATGAAAAAGTTTTATTCATTGAATATGGTAAACGTAAAATTAAAAGTTGGGTTTGTACTTTAGATGAAGAAATTTTTGATAGTCATGTTATTAATATTAATGAAGAATCTAAGCGAGAAGCATATTTAACAGAACATATTGTTAACCTAAAAAAAAAATATCCTATGCTTAAAAATTGTATTTTCGCAGTCCATGGTATGGTTAACTTCACAAAGGATAAAGTTAGTTCACCCTTTTATAACACAACAATGGAAAATTTAAAAAGTATCTTTTATGCTAATGATATTAATACTTTTATTGAAAATGAATCTAATATTTATGCCTTAGGAATTTCTTCTAATAGTTCTGATAGTTTTAATAAAGTATCTGCTAATATTCAAATTAAAGATGGTGTAGGATGTGGCTTAGTCCTTAATGGTCAATTATTTAGAGGTTTTAATGGAATGGCTGGAGAAATTGGTCATACAATTGCCATTACTGAGGGAAAGCCTTGTAATTGTGGAAATCATGGTTGTTTAGAATTATACGCTTCTGATAGTAATATTTTACTAGATTGTTCGCAAAAACTTGCTCAAAATATCACTCGTCAAAATTTTGGAAAATATTATCAACAAAGTTTATATATTCAAGATTTAATGGAATTTAATATTAAATTATTAGCTAATGCTATTAATAATATTTATGTTACCTTAAATCCAACAACTATTAATATAACTTCAGAAATATATTCTCAAATTCCTAATGTTAAAAAAACCTTAGAAAATCATTTACAAAGTACTTTATTACCAAAACCAACAATTAATATTTATGAATATCAATTAACTACTTTAATTAAAGGTTGTTGTAAGTTATATTTATCTTTAATTGTCTAAAATTATTTAAATTAGTTCATAAGTATATATAAAAAAAATTAGACCTAATAAGTCTAATTTTTTCTTTCATTAAAAAGGGAATGAAAAAGTTTTGTCATTTTACTGACAAGAATATTGTACTACTTTATGGTTAATCATAAGTTAAAATTTGTTCATAATATTCATAAACTTTATTTAATGTAGTATGATCCTCTTTTGAATAAATTATTAAATCTTGTTCTTGTAATTTTGGTAATTTGTTCATAATATCTTTTGTATGTTTAGTTATTAAAGATTTTTTAACTTTATCTTTTTTAGTTGCTAAAACAACTGTCGGAATTTGGTAATAGCTTAAATATTCATACATCAAAATATCATCTTTTGTTGGACCAACTTTAAAATCAACCAATAAGGTTGCTAACGCTAAATTTTCCCGATGTTGTAAATAGCTCTCAATCATTTGGCCAAATTCTTCACGTTGTTTTTTGGATACTTTGGCATAACCATATCCTGGCACATCAACTAAGTAAAATTTTTCATTTATTACAAAAAAGTTAATAACTTGCGTTTTACCAGGTGTTGATGAAGTATAAGCTAACTTATTACGATTTGTAAACTTATTAATAAAAGTTGATTTTCCAACATTACTTCTACCTAATAAAACAATTTCTTTTTTAGTAGTTTCTGGGTATTGCTCTTTTTTTACTGCACTTATTTCAAATTCTACACTATTTATTTTCATTAATTACTTCTTTTTTAACTTTTTCTTTAATTATTTTAGGTTTAGCTTCTTCATCAATTACTTTTTTATCAATTATTATTTCTTTGATATCTTTATTTGACGGAATTTCAAACATTAAATCAGTCATTGTACTATCTAACATTGTTGATAATCCACGAGCACCTATTTTTTTTTCAAAAGCAATTTCTGCTAAACGAGTTACTGCGCCTGGGGTAAATTTTAATGTGACATTATCCATTTCAAATAATTTTTTATATTGTTTTAATAAAGCATTCTTAGGTTTAGTTAAAATACTTTTTAAATCTTCAATTTCTAAATTATCTAATGAAGTAATATTATTTAGTCTTCCAACAAATTCTGGAATTAATCCATAATCAATAATATCTTCGGCAACTATTTGTTCATAAATACTCTTGTTAGTTAATTTAGCTTGTTCTTGAACTTGTTCTCCAAAACCAATAATTTTATTTTTATTTTTCTTCTCAATCATTCCTTCAATTCCTGAAAAAGCTCCTCCAACAATGAATAAAATATTTTCAGTATTTACTTTAACTTGCTCTTGATTCGGATTTTTTCTACCTAAAGCTAAAGGAACTGAGGCTTCTGTTCCTTCAATTATTTTTAATAAAGCTTGTTGTACTCCTTCACCTGATACATCTCTAGTTATTGATTTATTCTTTCCTTTGGTTGCTATTTTATCAATTTCATCAATATAAATTATCCCTTTTTCCGCTAATTCAATATCTCCACCAGCACTATCTAATAATCTCGTAATGACCGTTTCTACATCATCTCCAACGTATCCGGCTTCAGTTAAAGAAGTAGCATCTGCTATTGCAAAAGGTAAATTTATAGTTTTAGCTAAAGTTTTAGCTAATAACGTTTTCCCTGTTCCAGTTGGTCCTACTAATAAAACATTACTTTTAGCAACTTCTACATCAGTTGTTGTAAAATTATTTTTTAATCTTTTATAATGATTATAAACTGCTACTGATAAAGTTTTTTTGGCACGATTTTGACCAATAACGTATTTGTCTAATTCTTTTTTTAATTGTTGAGGTTTTAATAATTTTAAATTTTCCAAAAATAATAAGTTCTTTTCTTCTTCTTCATAATTCAACATATCATAAGCATTAGCAATACAGTGATTACAAATATAAATATTTGGCCCCGCTATCATATGTTTTACTTCATTTGTTTTTCTTCCACAAAATGAACATGTTTCTTCATAATTTGGCATTTTCTACTCCTTTAATATAAGCATATAAGTTAGCCTTATATGCTTTTTTAATTATTATTTAAATATTAAGTCATTAACTTTTTCATACTGTAAATCTCTAATTAATGGTTTTTTATCTTCACCTATTTGTTCAATTATTTGTTCTTCAGTTAATTTATAATCTTCTTTTAATTTTTCCATTCTTGTTTCAATTTCTTTTTTAGAAATTTTAACTTCATTTTCTTCTAAATATTTTTCAATAATTAAATGTTTAGCAATTTTTTTCTCTGATTCTTCATTTAATTGTTGTTTTAAAATATCTAGTGTCATTCCAGTCATTTGTAAATACATTTCTAGGCTTAAACCTTGTTGTTTAAAGTTAGCTTCAAAATTATCTAAAGCATGTTTAGTCTCATCTTCAATCATCGCTTTAGGTATTTCTAAAGCTAATTCTTTTTGCATTGCTGTTAAGACATCTTTTTCGTAATCAAATTCTACAACTTGACTTCTTGAAGTTGTTAATTTTTTTTCGATTTCTGTTTCTAATTCTTCTTTTGAAGTTGCTTCATATCCTTCTAATTCTTCAATTTTTTTAGCAGTTAAACGTGGTAAAGTTCTTTTTTTAACAGCATTTACTTTACATTCAAAAACAACATCTTTTCCTGCTAAATTTTCAGCTTGATAATTTTCTGGGAACGTAACTTCGACTTTAGCTTCCGCTCCTGCTTTAGTTCCTATTAATTGTTCTTCAAATCCTGGAATAAATGAACCAGATCCTAAAGTTAAAGAATGTCCTTCAGCTGTTCCACCTTCAAATGCTTCACCATTTAATAGACCTTTAAAATCAATAACTACAATATCACCATTTTGTGCTTCATAATCAGCTTTATCTTCAAATTTTGCATCTTTTGCTAATAAGGTATCAATTTCTTCTTTAATTTCTTTTTTAGTTATTTTAACTTCTTTTTTAGTTATTGAACTTTTAACTTTTTTAAAATCAATCATTTCAAATTCGGGCATTACTTCAACACTACCTTTAACAGAGAATCCTTCATTTTCATCAATTTTAACACCAGTCCAATCAAATTCAGGTTGGGCAATTACTTTTAAATTATTTTCTGTTATTAATTTAGGATAAACATCATTAATAATTAAATCAATTGCTGTTGGATAAACTGCTGCTATTCCATATTTTTTTAAAAAGATATTTTTAGGCATTTTACCTGGTCTAAATCCAGGTTCTTTTACTTTTTTCATATCTTCTGTTAATGCTTGTTCTATATATTTTTTAATTTCTTCTTTTGTTAAATCAATTTCTATTTCATATTTAGAATTACTTATTTTTTTTACTTTTTCCATTATTTTCCTCCAAGTTATATTCTTATTAATTATAACATAATTTATAAAATCAAAGTTATTTTATTGATTAGTTTAGCAGTATTTTTGTATTCTTCTTCATCTAATTCATAATTTTCTTTAATATACACTTCTAATGTAGTGCTTAATGTTATGTTCGAGAAGTAAAAATACTCTAATATTTTTTTTTCTATTTCTTGTACTTCTAAGTAGGCAAAGATATTCGGACGAATGCGTAAAAATTTAACAATAATTGAAATGGCATAGTTAAATAATTTAGGTTCTTTATACAAAGGGGTTTTAACTAATGATTTTTCAATTGTTACTAATTTTTTTTGATAGCCTTTAATATCTAAATTTAGTAAATCTTCATTTTCCAGTTTGTCCTCTAAATCTTCAATTGATAAGTATTTCTTTTTATAAAATATATTTAAATCATAAATAATTTCATTTTTTAAATACTGTGATATTTTAGAATTATTTAAAATATTCTTTAAGATTTTATCTTTTGATAACTTTATCATAAAAGCGCTATGTCCTACTGTTTTTAATGAAGCATTATAAAACGAGTATAAATTTAAATTATTATATTCTTTTTCAGTTAAATAGTAATTCTTAAATTTCTCATACATAATTAGTGAATTTAAAAAGTGTGTATACTGTTTTTCAAAAATTTTATAACTATCATCTTCAAAGTTAGGCTTATTTAAAAACTTATAAATAATGTCACGACTATTACGTGCTATTTCTTTTAGTTCTTCTGGAGTAAGTTGTAATTTTTCTTTAATTTTTTTAATGTTATCAATACTATCAAAAGTACTTTTAGGAATTATATTTTCGTTTTCTAAAATTTTTTTAATTTTTAATTCTTCGTTTATTTGTTCTACTGCTTCTTTAATTACCATATTATCAATTTCTAAATTTTTGATTTCTGCTAAGAATTGTTTAACTTTTGTAATATTTCCTATATTATAATAAGCGACAATTAAAGCATATAATAGATATTGATCTTTTTTTACAGTCTGTGAAGCAAATTCTAAGTATTTAATGCCTTTTTTAAATTGATTATTTTCTACATATTTATAACCATAGTTTAAAGCATCATCTACTATTTTAGTATTTGTTAATATTTTATTCATTATTTCCCTCAATTATCTTTTCTAAAATTTCTTTTACTTGCATAATATCATGTCTAATAAAACTATTTTCTTTAATTAATTTTTGTTGAATTACTTGAGTATTTTTAAGATTTTCTGGATCTAAATTCACTAATTCGGAACCTTCGCTTTGGTATTTTTGTTTTAAACTTGTTGAAATATTTTTATAATTATTTGCTATAACAATATCAATAATATTTTTATATGTATGCTTTTCAATGGCTTTAATATGGTCTGAAACTTGATAATTATCTGTTTCACCTTTTTGCGTCATAATATTAGAAATATATATTTTATGAGCTTTAGACTTTTTAAGAGCCTTTTTTATATCATTAATAATTAAATTAGAGATTAAGGAGGTGTATAAACTTCCTGATGAAAAAATTATATAATCCGCTTCGGCAATTCCTTGGATTACGTCTTGATTAGCATGAACTTTCAAATTATAAAAAATTTCTTTTATTTTTTGTGGATGTTGCACAATTTGAGTTTCTCCAATGATTACATTTTCACATTCCATCTTCGCATGTAAATGCACAGGTTGGTTAGTTACTGGATAAACGCTAAAGGGAATATTGAAAATTCTACTATATTTACTAACGGCTTCCGAAATATTATTATCCATGTTAATTAAAGCTGCTAAAATTAAATTACCAATTGTATGATTTTCAATTTTTTCATCAAAACGATATTCAACTAAATTATGTAATGTTTGATCAGCAATTGTAGCATTTAAAACTTTTCTTAAATCTCCTAAAGCTGGCATTCCATAATAATCACGAATTTTCCCTGTTGAACCACCATTATCCGAAGTTGTGACTGCTACTTTAATATCATAATTAGTCTCTTTTAAGGCACTTAAAAGATTAGATAGCCCAGTTCCACCTCCAAAAATAAAAATTTTTTTCATTATTCCTCATTTCTATTTTTAAAAATAAATTCGATACTTATACCTTCTAAACCAAAACTTTTTTTAAAATAATTTTTTAAATATCTTTCATATGAAAAGTGAACTAACTTTTTATTGTTTACAAATATTAAAAATTTTGGTGGTTTATTTCCTACTTGGGCCCCATAATAAAATCTTACTGGTTGTCCCTTATGTGTTGGATGAACTTTACGCATCACAGCTTCATTTAAAACTGAATTAACTTTTGATGTGGAAACTTCAAATGTATATTTATCATAAATAGTTTTTATGGCTGGTAAAATGTTTTTGATTCCTTTTTTATTTTTGGCAGAAATAAATAACATTGTGGCATCTTTAATAAATGGCATCTTTTCACGTAATACTTTTTCAAACATTGCTTGAGTATTTGTTTCTTTATTTATTAAGTCCCATTTATTGATAATTACAATAATTGGCTTTTTTTCTTCAAAGGCATAACCTAATACTCGCTTATCTTGTTCAATAACTCCTTGTTCAGCATCAATTAACCATAAAATTATATCACTTGCTTCAATTACTTTTAAAGCTCGTAAAACACTATATTTTTCTATTTTTTCATAAATTTTTCCACGTTTTCTAATTCCAGCTGTATCTACCATTTTATATTCTTGATTATCTACTTCAAAAAACGTATCAACTGTATCTCGAGTTGTTCCTTCAATATTCGAAACAATTGATTTTTCTTCACCAATCATAGCATTAAAAAGTGAAGATTTTCCTACATTTGGTCGGCCAATTAATGAAAAACTTATTCCATCATAAGTTTCTACTTCATTTAGTTGATAATTTTTTACAATATATTCTAAAATATCATCAATACCTGCTCCATGAGCCGCTGAAAGTGGAATAACTTCCGCACCTAAAGCATAAAATTCATAACTATCATTTAAAATTTTTTCATTATCCACTTTATTTACGCAAACTAAAATTGGTTTTTTAGTTCTTTTTAATAATTTAACAATCATTTCATCTTCGGCTGTTACTCCAACTTGACCATCTACAACAAATAAAATTAATTCACTTTCATCAATAGCAATTTCTGCTTGAATTTTGATTTCTTTATTAAAATCTCCATCTTCTAGCGTAATTCCACCAGTATCAATTAAAATAAATTCTTTTTCATTATAAAGTACCTTTTCATATAAACGATCTCGAGTCACTCCCGGCATATCATCTACGATAGATTTTTTGGTCTTAATTATTCGATTAAATAATGAGGATTTTCCTACATTTGGTCTTCCAACTATTGCTACTCTAAATTTCATTTGTTCTCACTTTTATTATTTTTATTATTTTTTTAAACGATTCTTCTAATTTATCATTGGTTGTATCAAGTTCTATCGCATCAACTGCCTTAATTAATGGAGATTCTTCTCGAGTACTATCAATTAAATCACGCTGTTTAATATTTGCTAAAATTTCTTCATAATTAGCTTCAATATTTAATTCTTCATTTTGTTTTACTCGACGTTTAGCTCTTTTTTGAGCTGAAGCTATTAAATATATTTTAACATCAGCTTGGGGAAAAACAACTGTTCCAATATCTCTTCCATCCATAATAATGTCTTGATTAGTTCCTATTTTTCTTTGAGCAGCTACTAAAAAATTTCTTACAGCTTTTAAAGTAGCCACTTTAGACACTTGTTGAGCTACTGCGTCTTGACGAATAACTTGGGAAACATCTTCTTTATTTAAGTAAAACTTATTATTTTTAATCTTAATTTTTAAACATTCTTCTAACTCTTGTTCACTTAATCCAATTTCAAAATTAATATTATTTTGTAAAAAATAATAAGTAACCATTCGGTACATTGCTCCGGTATCTAAGTACTCTATCTTTAACTCGTTAGCTATTAATTTTGCTAAGGTACTTTTACCACTTCCAGCTGGTCCATCAATTGCAATAATCATTTTTCTCCTAGGTTATTTTAAGTTTATTTTAAATACATAATTAAGGCTACCAAAAATACTATAATTAAAAACAAGAAAATATCAAATAAAACACTTCTTTTATTTTTTTTAGTTATTTTTTCAAATTCTAGCTCTTCTTCATCTTCTAAAACAAAGATATCTTCTTCTAAATTTTTAGTAGCTTCAGTTTTAGTTTCTTTTATTATATTCTGAGTAGTTATCTTTTCTTCTTTTATTTCATTAACTTTTATGGGCTTTTCAATAACTTCTTTTTCATCTATTAATTCATCTTCAGTAACTTTTATCTCTTGTGGTATTAAATTTTCTTCACTTAATTCTTTATCTGTTTCTACTAAATTTTCTTTAATTATTGCTTTATTAAGTTCTTCATCGGTTTCTAAAACAATAGTTGATTCTTTTGGTAATTCTTGCACAAAAACTTTGTTATCTTTAGTTTCAACTTCTAAAATAACTTCAGTTGGTTCTTCTTCTTCTTGCATAACTTCAATATTATCAATATCCTCTAAAACTTCTTTTTTAATCTTTTCAGTTGATAAAGGGTTATTGTTTTGAATCCGATTTTTAATTTCTTGGTAACGTTGTTCATCATCTTCGGGGATAGTAGGGACTTCCTCTTCTTTATGAATAAATTTATTATATTCTTCAACAACAGCTTCTTGTTGAACTTCTAATTCCACTTCTTCTTGATTAAGTAATTCAATAGTTTTAAGTTCTTCTTCTTCTTCAGGTAAAAAATTAGCTAAAGCTTCAGTTTTAGCATCATATAATTTATCTGGTTCATCTAAATCATCTAGTTTATGAACCTTTTTATAAATATCTTTTTCTAATCCTTCTCTAATTTCTTTAATTCTTTTTTTTTCTTTCATATACTTACCTCTCTTATATAAAATATCTTCCTATCATTAGTAATTATAGTATATTTTTTAATTATAATCAGTTAAAAATGGTTTTTTTTCATATTTTTATGCTAATTCTTAAAATTTATAAATTAAAAATATCTAATTTCTTAATTAAATGTTTTCAAAGGGATTAGTATCAATTTCTGAAGCATAGACATTTAATTCTTCAAAAAATTTCAAAAATTCAGCCATTCCATCATTAAATACTATTTCTATATAATGAGTAGCATCAATCAAGCTTATTCCTAAATCTAAAGCCTCTTGAGCAGCATGAAAACCAATGTCTCCAGTTATTAAAACATCGCAACCTTTTTTATGAGCTTCTTTAATATATGAAGCACCACTTCCACCAACAACTGCTACTTTTTTTATTACTTTTTCTCGACTACCTACAAAACGTATGTTATCAATTTTAAATTTTTGGGCAATAAAATATGTTAAATCCTCTAAAGTTTTAGGTTGGATATAACCTATTCTTCCTATCCCATAAGCTATTGCTTTGTTTTTATTTTCATATAAATCCAATGTTGTTAAAATATGTTGTTTAATACGTAATTGATGTAAAATATTTTTTAAATCATAAATTTGATTTTCTTGAATTAATACTTCAATAACGACAATATCTTTTTCTTTTTCTTGTTTTATTCCTTTATATCTTTGAACTTTGGGAGACATTAAGTAATTGTATTTCTTTTTATTAACCCCTATTCCTACTTTAGGTAAAATGTTTAAAATTACTTCAATATCTTTTAAATTAACTTGAATTTCAGCATTAAAAAGAGCATATCTTTTAGTTGTTTTTAAAATTTTCCCTTTATCAAGCCCAATAATTTCACCTAACCAATCGTTCATTCCTCCACGAGCTATATCAATATTAGTATGAGCAGCATAAACGGCAATATCATGTTTGATTAACTTAATTATTTTTTTATTTTGTGCTTCATCATAATATAAATTAGTTAGTGGTTTAAAGATAATTGGATGATGAACTACTATCACATCTATTTGTTTTTGAATTGCTTCTTCTACTACCGCTTCTGTTATTTCTAATGCCGTTAAAACATTCTTGACTTCTTTATTTAAACTTCCAATTTGTAATCCTACATTATCCCAATCCTCTGCTAAATAGCGGGGATAAATTCTTTCAATATTAGTTATTATATCTTTTAATACCATATTAACTCCTTTTATCTTCTATCATTTTTAATTTTAATTTTAATTCTGGGTTAATAGAAATATTTTTTTGCTCTAAGTTATTAATTAAATTTTGTAAATACTTAGCTTCTTCTTCCCACTTTTCTTGAAATTCTTTAGTTAGAAAATTTTGCTTTTGGCCAAATATTAATTCTTCAGCTGTTAACGTATTTAATTTTTGGGAACAAAACTTAGCTTGAATTATTTCATAATATTTATTATTTTCCTTAATTATGATTTCTTTAATTAGTTCAAAATTATTTTCATTTAAAATTTTTCGTAGTTTATCTTCATTATTATTTGGTTGTAAGATTAAATAACTAGTCTTGAATTTAGCAATATCTTGTTTAATAATTGCTCCAATTAAATCTCCACCCATACCAGCAATAATAATATTTTCATATTTTTGAACTTCTGTTAATGGTAACTTTTGTAAGCCATCACTTAATAAGGTTTTTATTTTATCACCTAACTTTTCTTGTTGTAAGTTGTTGATACAATTTTCTAAAGGTCCTTGATTTTTTTCAATTGCTAATAATTTATTAAATCCTTTAGTATTTAAATTTATTAACAAATAACCATGGTCACTTCCAATATCAATCGCACTAGTTCCTATGGTAAACTTAGCTATTTGTTCTATTCTTTTACTCATATTATAAATATAAATCCAACTTTTCTTTCATAGCATAAGATTTTAATTTTCGACGACCTTTACCTTCAATTTGACGAATTCGCTCTCTTGTTACATTAAATAAATCTCCTACCTCTTCTAAAGTTAAATTTTTTACTACGTCCCCCGTCATTTCTTTAATTCTTAAAATCATATCTAATTCTTCTTCATAATACTCTAAAGTATTTTTTAAATATTTTTTAATATTTTCTTCATTTTGTTCCAAAGCAACAATTGTTTTTTCTAAACGTTCTTGAGACTTTTTATTTTTTTTATCTTTTAAACTTTCATAAATTTTATATTTTTGTTCATATTTTTCGACACTTTGCGAAACTCTCTTAGCATATTTTCGTAATTGTTTTTCGGTAAAATTTTGCATGCTTTCAATTTCCGTAACGATTTCTAATATTGATACTTCTTTTTTTTGGAAACGTCGTAATAATTTATTTAGTTCTTTAATTTTAGCCTCAATTTTTTCAGGAGCTATTTCGTATAAACCATAGCGATATTTAATTACTTCACTTTCTCTTTCGCGCAACTCTTCAATAATAGAAATTAATTTTTGGTAAAATTCTTTTTTTTGAGCTTCTTCTTCTTGATTTAAAGAGTTTGAATCTTCTACAAACGATTCTAAAGAAGAATTATCATCTCCTACAGGAATTTCTAAAGTAACTGGATCTTTAGCAATTTTAAAAATTTCATCCACTTCTTCTTTGGTTAGTTTAGTTCCTTTAACATGTTGAGCTATTTCTTCACTCGAAGGCATTACACCATTTTTTTGTACTAATTCACGTTGAACTTTAGTTACTTTATTAATTGTTTCCACCATATGTACGGGAATTCTTACAACCCTTGATTTATCAGCTATTGCTCTTGTAATTCCTTGACGTACCCACCAAGTTGCATAAGTTGAAAATTTAAATCCAGTCTCATAATCATATTTATCAACTGCTTTTAATAAACCAATTGTTCCTTCATGAATTAAATCAATCAAATCTAAACCACGGTTGACATAACGTTTAGCAATTGAAACTACTAATCTTTTATTCGATAATGATAAAATATCTTTTGTTTCATTAAAAATCATAATTTCTTCATCAGTAGGATTTTCTTTTTTTTTATAATCAGAAATAATTTTCCCATATTCTTTTTCTTTATCTTTTGATAATAAAGGATAATCATTAATTGACATTAAATATTGATTAACTAAATCAGTATTTTGTTTTTTTTCAATTCCTTTTAATAATGTATTAATATGGTGTTCTGTATTTACTTGATAATCATCTTCTTCACTTAACTTAATTACTTCATTTTCTAAGTCTTTATTATTAAAGTTAATAATAATTCCTTTTTTTTCTAAATATTGATAAATTCTAGAAAATACTTTTCGATCATATTTAACTCCAAAGTCTTGATTTATTTCTAATTCAATTGTAATATCATCCAAATAGTTATTATTTTTTTTAGCTTTTTGGTATAAATTTTTACAAATTTTTTCAATATTCTTTTCTTCGGTAACTGTAAAATCAAAAGCTACTTTTGGTTCTAATTCTTTAATTATTTTAGTGTTTTTAACTTGAGAAATAGTATTTTTTTCTTTATTTTGTTTTTCAAAAAATTCTCCTAAATATTCTCTTAATTCTTCAATATCTTTTTTACTGTAATCTTTTAAGCCATTTTCTTTGGCTAGTTTGTTTAATTCTTTTTTTGTTAAATGTTCTAAATTCAGCTTATTCATCGCTCACCCTTCTGTTATATATTAAATATATTGGCATTTTTTATTGTTTTTTTTTTTTTCTTCGCATATATTAAATCTTTAATAATCGCTAAAGAATTATCAGTTTTAAAGTATTTAATATAATTATCTTTTTTTAATTTATCATAAATTTGGTAATAATTAGTAATTTCATCTAATAATAAAACTTCATCTATTTCTTCTTGTAAAGCATAAAGTTCTTGTAATTTGTTATAATCATTAGCTAAGGTTACAAATTCAAATTCGTTAAGTTCAATAATTCCTTTTACATAATCAAAATTTTCTTTTTTTAAAGTTATTAAGTATAAAATTTGCTCTTCAATATTAAGTTTTCCTGTTTGAATTTGTTCTGAAGCTTTTGTTGGAAATTCTTGTGGATAAACATTTAATGAATTGTTTGCTTTTTGTTTTAAATTAGTTAGCGTTGTTAAAAATACTTCTTTATCCACTTTTAAAATAGTAACTATTTTATCAACTAATAAATTAACTTTTATTTTATTGACATATTTATTTAAGTAACTACATATTTGATTAATTAATTCAGCTTTTTTATTTAAATCATTGTTATTGACATTTTTCCCTGCTAAATAAAGACAATAGTCTTGAGCATTATGTAACAAATCATGTTTGCCTACATCTTTGGCATTTAAATATTCATCGATATCTTTATAATCTTCATATGTAACAATTTCTACTTCTATTTTATTTTCTATTAATAAGTTTGCTGCCTTAGCCAAAGCTTTTTGTCCTGCTTTATCTGAATCAAATCCTAAAAACACTTTAGTTATATGATATTTTTTTAATAACTTAATGTGCTCTTGATTAAAAGCTGTTCCCATTGTTGCCACAGTATTTTCAATGCCTTTTTTTACTGCTGTTATTACATCAAAGTACCCTTCAACAACTAATAATTCCTGATTATTATTGCCTACAACATTATTAAAATTATAAAGTACCGAACTTTTGTGAAAAACTATTGATTCTTTGGAATTTAAATACTTTATTGCATTATCTTGTTGTAAAGTTCTTCCAGAAAATCCAACCAGTTCATCTTCTGCATTATACAAAGGAATGGTAATTCTACCTTGTAAAAAGTCAAAGTTTTTTTCATTGAAAAGTGCTAATTGTTCTAATTCTAATAATATATTAGATTCTGTTTTATCTTCTTGGGTTAAAAATTGATATAAA
>JBKDZV010000107.1:0-13789 GCA_047971455.1 Mycoplasmatales bacterium
AATAATAATTTAAAAATAAATTTTTTTATTTATTTAAATATTACAGAAATTTTAATTTTAATTTATATAATAACTTTATTAAAAAAAAATTATAATAGTTTGTGTTTTTCACTTGGTAATTTTTTATCATTTGTACCTGTTTTAACATTTGCTAACTTGATATCAGGGATAATTAATAAATTTATTTATGTTAATCATATTTTTAAAGTTTCAATTGATAGTTATTACTTTGTAGTAACACTAGTTGAAGGTGGGATTTTTTTAACAATGTATTTACTATTTTATAAAAAAAGTATTAATACTCAAATAAGTAAATTTTTTAAAAATTTTTTTAAATATTTACTTTATATTTTTTTCTTTTATATTGTAGTAGTATTTTTAAATGATCTTCTAGCAATTATTGCTTCATTTATTCCGGCAACTGAACAAGAAGCAGCTAATCAATCAGCGATTATTGATACTTTAGTTTTACAAAGTTCTAAAATATTTTTTATTATTGTTTTAATCTTTATTGGCCCTATTATTGAAGAATTTATTTATCGCTATATATTTATTGAACAAGTTATTATTAAAGGTTTTAAACTTGATTTAATGACTGGAACTGAACTTTTTAATTGTAAAAATAAAAAGTTAATATTAAAACAAGTTTTATTAATGCTTATTATAGCTATATTTTCCGGATTTTTCTTTGCTTCAGCACATGCAATAGCAGCTGATAGTATTATCAATTATGTAAGAGATTTATTAGTATATAGTGGGTTTGCTATTGGTATATCATTAGCTTATTTATATAGTAGAAATATTTTAGTAGGAATATCTATTCATATGATAAATAATTTTTTATCCGTAATTTTTATAATCTCAACTTATATTTTAGGATCATAATATATATTCGTAAAAGAGAAAGGATAAGATGGTTCAACTTACTAAGCCCTTACAGTTAATAACAATTGAAGAATTAAATAATTATTTTGAAGATAATATTGTTATTATGAAATCAGATTTAAAACAATTAATTTTTAAAAATAGTTTTAAACAAAAAAAATTATTATCTTTTAAAATAATGACTAGTTCACAATTTGAACAATTATTACTACCTGAAACATTAATAAATTATAAATATAATATTTATTATAAAACACAAAATTACAGTTTAACTACTAAGATTTTTAACAACTTAAAATATCGCTATGTTAATCCTGAGGCTGAAATCAAAAATGATAATATTAATCATTTAGATTACTTTATTAAGGATTTGCCAGCTTATTCACAAAGTAGTATACATAATTATTTACAAACTAAAAAAATTTATGCTCTAGATAACAAACTTGATTATTTAAATTTGCCAATTATTTATTTAAATTTAGATATTTCTAAAACTAATAATCAACTTATTGTTCAAGAGTTTTTAGATATTGAAGAAGAAATAAGTTTTACTTTAACAAAAATTTCGGCTTTATTAACTACTAATGTAACACTTAATAAAATTAAAGTATATCTTCCGCAAAATTATAATCACTATTTTCGCTTATTAGCAAATTATTATCAAATTCCTACAGCTTTAGATGCTACTTACAAAATAATAGCTCAAGATGAAACTAGAAACTTTATTAAACAAATTCAAGAATTAGGACTTGAAAAAACTATTACTAATTTAGATAAAATTATAAAAAATCAACAAATAAAAAGTGCTATTTTAGAATTGTTAAATACCTATCACAAGGTTTTAACAGATAAAGATTTTGAAACATTTTTTATAAAAGAACTAAATAATGTTAAAATTGAAAATATTATTTATACTAATACTTTAACAATCAATAAACTTGAAAATTTTGATTTTTCAGAAGGAAATTATAATTTTATTTTAGGTTACAATAATTTAGATTTTATAAATTATAATAAAGATAAAGACTTTTTAGATGATGAAATTAAAAAACTATTTAATATGGAAACAACTATTAGTCAAAATAATAACTTAGAAAAAAATGTCAAAAATATTTTAAATTATCTTGTTAATCAAAAATATAATTTAAGTTATAGTAAAAATATTGGGAAAAAAAAATATAGTATAAATAGATTGATTAATTTAAATAATGTAGAAATTATTAAAGAAAATATTATTAAAAATAATCAAAGATATTCTACTAGTTTTGACACTTATTTATATAAAAAGGAATTAAATAAAAAACTTAAATTTAATATCAAAAATAAATCTTTTAGCTACTTAGAACAAAATTTAACGACTAAACAAAAACAAAATTTAAAACTTAAAGATACAAATTTAACTAATTGGGATTTAACAGAATTTAAACAACAAAAAAGTATTTCAGCAACACTAATTGAAAAATATTATAAAGATAATCAAAAATTTTTTATAGAAGATATTTTAAATTTAAAAGAATATAATACCGATGTTTTAGTTATGCATATTGGAACTTATATGCACCAAATTTTAGATGATATTATTAACGAAAAACTTGAACATTATCAATTAACTGATTTAACAATAACCAATTTAATTTTTAATTATTCCCAAGCATATATTAAAGACAATAAAAAATTATTTAATTTTATTACTCCGTCTAAAAAAGAATATTTACTGCTTAAAATAAATAAGTATTTAAAAACTTTAATAAAGATTATTTTAGAACAATTAGCTAGTGAGCAATTTAAAATTTATAAAACTGAAGTTAAAATTAAATATATTTATAAAGATTATAATTTTGTCGGAAAAATTGATAAAATATTAAAAGATAATAATCATAATTTTATGATTATTGATTATAAAAGTGGTAAAGCTGAATTAGATTTTACTAATGAATTATTAAAAGAGGGGATAAATTTACAAAATTTAATTTATTTCATTTTATTAAAACAAGAAGAAGAGCAAGTTAAGTTTGCTGGTACTTATCGTTATAAAATCGTTCCTAAAATTACTCAAGAACCAATTCGTAATTATTTAAAACGTTATGGATATACCAATCCAAAAGCTGATATAACAGCTAAAATAAATCTTGAAAATTATAAAAATTTAAAGTTAAAAAAAGATGGAGCGTTTGATGCTTATTCTAAAACTTTAGATGATACAGAATTTGAAGAGAAAGTTACTTTAGTTCAAGATATAATTGATAGTTTTATTAATGATTTAGAAACTAATAATTTTATTAAAAATAATAATTAATTACTTCTTAACTAAAATTTAAATATTAAAAGATATAATAATTTTGTTGTTATATAACTTTTTAATTGAATATTTATATTAAAAATGATATTATAATAAAGGAACATTTATATTCGCATATAAATACAAATAGTTAATAATAGGAGAAGTAATGAATAAATTTAAAGTAGGTTTTATTGGAGTTTCAATTTTATTTATAGGATTAGCAGGATTTAACGGATACACTTATTTAGATACTCATCAAAAGACTGAGTCACTAGCCGAAGAAAATGAAGTATGTGGTCAAGGAGAAGGGTGTGAAATATCAGATAAAAGAGTAAAAGGAATGGAAACTGGAGATCAAATTCCTAATTTAGAATTACAAGATTTTGATGGTAGTACAACAAACTTATATGATTTAATTGAAGGAAAAGACAAATTTATCCTTTCATTTGCCGTTGATTGGTGTAGTGATTGTGAACGACAAGATGATAAATTAAATGAGTATTATCAAGATTTACCAGATAATTATGGAGCTGCTGTTGTTTTTATTGATTTTACTTCTAAAGATGGAACTAAAACAACAAATAAAGAACAAGCTCAACAATTTGTTGAAGATAAAGATTATGATTTCCCAACATTTTGGGATGAAGGTAATAAAATTACTGATATGTTAGGTGGAATTAAAGCTACTCCAACTAATTTAGTTTTAGATGAAAATGGATTAATAAAAGCTAAGACTGAAGAAATTGATATGGATATTTTATTTTTAGATAATGAAGAAGAAACTTATTTTAAAGATGAAACTGAAGAAACTTCAAACGATACTGAAAATGATGAAGCATAAATTTAAGTATAAAAGAAAAAACTATATTTTGAGTAAAATCATTATATAGTTTTTTTTAGCAAACAATAATTATAATTCGAATAATTATAACAATAGTGTTAATAATAAACATCATGATTATTTATAATATAAAACTCTAAAGACCACAATAAAAGAAATTGTTTTATGAAGATAAAGCATATATTAAATGACATCCTACTTCGGAGGATGTCATTTTTATTTACTAAATATAAATTTATTTATCTAGTTTTGTAGTTAAATTTTTTATCTTTAAAATATTTAACATTGTAAAATTTAAGTATATGCTATAATGAGTATAAATAAGGAGGAAAATGAAAAAATTACTTTTTTTTACAATTATAAGCATATTATTTATTTATTTATTAAAAAATAATTATAATGTAAATGATATTCAAATCGCTGGTTCATCAACTGTTTATCCAATAACTCTAGAAGCAGAATATAAATTTATGAAAACTAACCCACAAGCTAGAATTAACGTTGAAGCAAATGGAACTGGAGGTGGATTTGAATTATTTACAAAAGGTATAACTCAAATTAATAATGCTTCTCGTAAAATAACTAATGAAGAACAAGAAGTAGCACAAAATAATAATGTAAAGTACACTGAATACTTAATTGGACGTGATGGAATAACGATTATTGTTAATCAAGATAATGATTGGATTGATAATATTACCAAAACAGAATTACAAGAAATCTTTGAGACAAATTCACCAATTAAAACTTGGAGTGATCTTAAACAAACTTGGCCTAATAAAGAAATTCATCTATATGGCCCAACATCCGCTTCGGGAACTTATGATTTCTTTTGTGATACAATCGTAAAACAAGAAGGGGAACAATCTTGTAGTCTAACAAATAGTATGAATGCTACAGAAAATGATAATGAAATAATTACTAATGTTAGTCGCGATAAATATGGAATAGGATTTTTAGGATATGCTTATTATCATGAAAATCAGGATAAAGTTAAAAGCTTAGCTATAAATAACATTCCAGTTAATGAACAAACTATCAAAAGTAATCAATATTTAATTTCTCGTCCACTATATTTATATGTTAATAATGAAGATATGCAAAATAACGAAACACTTAATAAGTTTATTCATTTTTACCTTTTTAATTCACAGGATTTTGTCAAATTATCAGGGTATATTCCTTTAACTGATACTGAAATCAAAAATCAACAAAAAAAACTAATTTAAGGAGTAAACATGAAAATATTTAAACAAGAAAAATTCCTTGAATTAGTCTTAAAATTAACTGCATATTTATCATTAATAATTAGTATTGCTATTGTCTTAAATTTAATCTTAGGTGCTATTCCATTTTTTGCTAGTTACTCAATGATAGATTTCTTAACCGGTAATACTTGGTCTCCAAATTCCAATATTTTTGGTGTTCTTCCTTTATTATTAGGAACTTTAAAAGTGGTTATTTTATCAGCAGGCATTGCTATTCCTTTAGGTCTAATGTCAGCTATTTATTTAAGCCAATATGCTAATACTAAAATTAAAAATATTTTAAAGCCAATCTTAGAGCTCTTAGCCGGAATTCCCACAATAATTTATGGTTTTTTTGCTTATAATTTTATTAATCCCTTAATTTTGCAAGGTAATGGCTCTTATTCCACTTTAGGTGCTGCCATTGCCTTAGGAATTATGCTAACACCAATTATTGCCTCTTTAAGTGAAGATACCTTATCAGCAATTCCTAAAAATCTTACAGAAGCTTCAATTGGTTTAGGTGCAACTAAATTTGAAACAATAACGAAAATATTAATTCCCGCCGGACTATCTGGTATAATTGCTTCTTTTGTTTTAGCAATTTCTCGAGCCTTTGGTGAAACTATGATTGTTTCTTTAGCTGCTGGACAAGTAGCTAATTTAAGTTTAAATCCTTTGCACCAAAGCATGACAATAACTGGAGCTATCATTCAATCATCAACAACTGATGCTTCTTTAGCATCGCCAGAATACACTGTTTTATACGCATTAGGTATATTATTATTTATCATAACACTTACTTTAAATATAATATCTAAATGGATTATCAAAAAATATAAAGTAACTTACAATTAGGAGTAAAATGAAACAGATAACTAAAAGAAATTTTAAGGACAAAATTTTTGAATTCTTAGGATTATTTTCCTTACTAATTGGTCTAATATTTTTAATTTTATTAATTTTTAGTATTTTAAAAAGTGGTTTGACTTCATTAAATTGGCATTTTTTATTTGGACAATTACAACTTGCTAATTCAGCAATCAATAAGATGGATGTAGGAATTTTAAATGCTATTTTAGGTAGTTTATTAGCAGTTACCTTAGCCATGTTAATTGCTATACCTTTTGGAGTTTTGGCTGGAATTTATTTGGAAGAATATTTAACTAAAAAAACAATAAACTATAAATTATTAAGTATTATTATTTCTAATTTAAATGGCGTACCATCAGTAATTTATGGATTATTAGGAGCAACAATATTTTTATTTTTTCAATTACGTGGTACCGTATTAGCAGCAGGCTTTACATTATCATTATTAACCTTACCAACTATTATTGTTATTACCCAAGAAGCTTTAAAAACTGTACCATTATCGTTAAAAGAAGCGGCTTATGGCCTGGGAATGACTAAATGGCAAGTAATTAATGCCACAACCTTACCGTATGCTAAAAGTAATATTATCACAGGAATAATTTTTTCCCTCTCACGAGCTTTAGGAGAAACAGCTCCTTTAGTTATGATTGGGGTAAGTGTTTCTGTATCTTATAATCCTCAAAGTTTTACTGATAAAATAGCCGCTATACCAATTATTATTAATGAATTTACAACTTCACCTAACACTAATGGTCTTAAATTAGCGGCAGCAACATCAATTGTTTTATTAGTTATTATTCTTATCTTTAATTTAATAGCAGTTAAAATAAGAATAAATTCCCAAAAAAATAAATAGGAGAAAATATGAACAAAAAAATAATAATTAAAGATTTTAATTTTTTTTACAATACTTTTCAAGCACTACATAGTATTAATTTAGATATTTATGAACATAATATTACAGCTCTTATTGGTCCTAGTGGCTGTGGAAAATCTACTTTTTTACGTTCACTTAATCGCATGAATGACTTAATTGAAAACACAAAATATCAAGGATTAATAAGCTTACACTCACAAAATATCTTAGCTAAAAATTATGATGTTGTTAAACTTCGAAAACAAATAGGCATGGTATTTCAAAAACCTAATCCGTTTCCTAAATCAATAGAAGATAATATAACTTATGCTCCTAAATTACATGGAATAACTGATAAAAATGAACTCCAAAAAATTATTCAACGTACACTAAAAGATGTTGCTTTATGGGATGAAGTAAAAGATAAACTTGATCAATCAGCTTTAAGTTTATCAGGCGGGCAACAACAACGCTTATGTATTGCTCGAGCAATCGCTTTAGAACCAGAAATTTTACTTATGGATGAACCAACTAGTGCTTTAGATCCTATATCTACGGCCAAAATTGAAGAATTAATGACTAATTTAGGCGAAAAATACACAATAGTAATTGTAACCCACTCCATGCAACAAGCAGCAAGAATTTCTGATAAAACAGCTTTTTTTTATAATGGAGAAATAATAGAATTTGATGACACTTCCAAAATATTTTCTAATCCCCATGATAAACGAACTGAAGATTATATAACTGGAAGATTTGGTTAAGGAGAAAAAATGACAAAAAAACTAAAATTAGGTAAAAGAAAAGAAGAGGGCATAAAGTTAATCAAAAATATGGTTAATGATATGTTTATCCAATTAGAAACAATGAGTGAATTATCAAAAATTTTATTAGAAAGTGAAGACAAGGAATTAGCTTTACAAATAATTGATGAAGATAAAAATATGGATGATATGATGAGTGATATAACGATTGAAATTAGTAATTTTATTACAAGAGAACAACCTTTTGCTCAGGATTTAAGAATTGCTATTAGTTCACTGGGAATTATTACTGATTTAGAAAGAATGGCTGATTATTATAAGAATTTTGCTCGTTTTATTTTAAAAGGGGAAGTTAATAGTACTACACAAAATGAATTACTAAATTTAATTTTGGATGAATTATTAATTAGAATTAATAAATTGCAAATTATATATGATGAATTTGATCATCAAGCAGCTAAAGAATTAGCTAAAAAAGATATTGAAATTGATAATATTACTAAAGAATTAACTAAAAATATTAATGAGAAATTAATAAAAGCTGTAGAATTTGACGAAGTAAAGAATTTAACTAGAATTTTATTAATAACTAAAGTTTTTGAACGAGCAGGGGACCACTTAGTAAATGTTTGTGAACATATTTCTTACATTAATAAAGGTCAAATATATCATTATTCTTAAAGGAGAAATATGATTGATATAATTTCAAGAAGAAAAATTGTCCTTCCTTTTAAATATTATTATAAAAAACAAATTTCAGAAGTTAATGGTAGAATTTTAGTAATTGATGAAGAATTTGTTAATTTTTCAATGTTAAATAAACAAATCAAACAAGTTTCTAAACTATACATTATCGTTTTAGCAAAAGATAATGTATTTTCTGATACTAAAGTTAATTTAATGTATCAAAATAATATTGATTATTTTATTAAAAAAGATAGTGTTGATGAACAATTAATTTTAATTTTAAAAATGCTTAAAACTAAGTATCATATTATTGATAAAGTTGATATTAATGTTTCTTTAAAGCAATTAACAATTAATGACAATATTATTACGTTAACTAAAAAAGAAGCTCAAATCTATGAATATTTATTAGCAAATCGTGGCAAATTATGTAATCGTAAAGAAATATTGGCCAAAGTCTTAGGATATCATCAAGATGCTGACACTCGAGTAGTAGATGTTTATATTAAACATTTACGCACTAAAATCCAAAGTTATAATTTAGAAATTAAAACAGAAAGAGGAAAAGGATATATTTTATATTAAAATTTAATATAAAATATAATATTACTACATAACTTCCTATAATATATATTATGTAAACCAAAATATAATTTAAAGAAATTAATACTAATTTCTTACCATAACAATTGCATTTTGACCATCTTTATAATACTTAGGTTTAATATTTACAATTTTAAAATTATTTTTTTGATAAAAATTTATAGCTCCTTGATTACCTTCTTTAACTTCTAAGACTATCTTTTTATCAAAAATATTACTTAATAATTGTTGACCAATTTGTTGCCTTTGATACTGAGGATCTATTACAATATTATAAATATCATAACTAATATCAAAATCTTTATAAGCTAAATATCCTATAATTTCATTTTGACTTAAATATATTATAAATAAAATTGTAGGATCTATCTTATATATCGCTTGTAAATCAGTACTATATTTACTTAAGTTATTTATTTGATTTTGATAGCTTTTAGGCATATTTTTATATAATAATTTTTTAATCATGAATTTCCTTAAGTTCATTTTGTAATAAAGAATATAAATAGCATGTTATTTCTTTAGTAAAGTATTCACTAATAACCGCTTTATAGCCTAAAATTTGCTTTTTATAAGCTTCATCAGTAATATCATTTAATTTATAATCAATTATATAAACTTTATCAGTAGTTTCAATTAATAAATCAATTATACCTACCATTTGTTGATTTTCTTGTTCAAAATAAAATTCGTATTCAGTCCAATAATTTTTGGCTTGAATAACAAAATCTAATTTTGCTAAGTTAAGAATTATCTTTTTTAACAAATTTTGTTGATACTTATTAGCAGTTAAAGTACTCAAAAAATGTTCTTGATATTTAGAATTAGTTAGTTTTTTAATATTAATAGTTTCTAATTGATTGTGTAAATAGTTACCTAAAATAATACTTTCTTGTTGTTTAGTAGTTAACAATCCCTGTTTATCTTTTGAAAAATTAGCTTTTACTTTTTCTTCTTTTTGAATTTTAACAGTATTATAATAGTAATTTGATTTAAGTTGATTATTAGATTTTTGTTCATAATTAAGTGTTTTATTATCTAAGTTCTTAATAAAATCCATCACATTAACTCTATCTAATTTAGTTATTTCTTTATGATATGGATTGGTTATTTCGCTTAAACAATTAATCAAATCCGAAAACTTTTTAATACTTTCATAATTTGTTAAAGTGGCAGAACTTTTTTGAGCTTTTTCTTCATTATTAATAAAAATTATTTGCTCTTTAGCTCTAGTCATTGCCACATATAATAATCTAATATTTTCATTAACTAAATTTTCATGATGCTGAAATTTTGCTAAATTTTTTAAGAAACTATCTTCTTTTTGGTAATCTTTAATAGTAGGTATTATCAAACCATAGGTTTTATTTAAATCAAGATTTATTTTATCAGTTTGATATAGACTTTTATTTAGATCAGGTAAATAAACAATATTATACTCTAAACCTTTGGATTTATGAATCGTCATTAGTGAAACATTATTAGCACTAGGTAAAACTTGTTCAATTTCTAATTTTTGACTAGTTGTTTCAAGTGAATAGGTTAAATAATCAATTAATTCAGTAGGTGATTTTCCTAATGTTGTAAAACTTTCACAAATTTGCATCACCTTAACTAAACGTTCATTAACACCTATAATATTTGGTAATAAAACCATTTTCTCAATAAAATTAAATCTTTCAAATATTTCAGTAATTAATAAAGTTAAATTATTAATGTGTAAGCTTTTAAGACTTAAAATATTAGTTTTTAAATGATTAATTTGTGGTAATTTATAATCATATTTTATATAATCATAAATTTCTTGATTAGTTAATTCATAAAGAAAACTTTTTAAAATATTAACTTGTAAAATTTTATTTTTAGGATTTTTAATTAATTTTAAAATATTGATTAATGCTAATATTTCTAAATTTTGCTGATTATTAATATATTGTTCTACTTGGGTATTTAGTGGAATGTTAAAATATTCAAATACTTCTTGATAATAAGCGTATGTTGCTTTAGTTTTAGTCAAGATAACAAAATCTTTAAATTCTATCTTACGTAGTTCTTGTTGGTCTAAAACTTGGTGTTGCGTATTAATTTTCGTTAAAATATCGTTAACGATGATTAATGGTTCATAGTAATAATTAGGTAAATCCTTTAAAGCTAATGTTTCTTGAAAATACTCTAAATTATAAGTTAGAATTTCTAGCATATAATTATGATTATCTTGTTTAACATCATAAGTTTTATTCCCATAATTTAAAGCATGATTCATACTATAATCAATATCCGAGTTCTCTTTATGCATTAGCTGTTCAAAAATTAAATTAACACTTTGTAATACTTCTTTACGTGAACGAAAATTATCAGTTAAATTAATAACCTCTCCAACTTGTTTATCTTCGTAATAAGTTTTTTGTAATTTATTAAAGTTTTGAGGATTAGCATTTCTAAATTCATAAATTGATTGTTTAACATCACCAACTAAGTATAGATTATTATTAGCAATTAAATCAATAAAATGATTTTGAAAATCATTAGTATCTTGATATTCATCGATTAATATTTCGACAAACGAATTTTTGATAATTGTTTTAATTGTTTTATTGTTTAAAATTTCTAAAGCTAAATAAGTTATATCCGAAAAATCAAATAAATTATAAGTTTTTTTCTTGGCAAAAAATAATTGATCTATTTTTTCTAATAATCTAATAATTACTTTTTTAATCGGAAGTAAGTGATTTTCTTGTCTTAAAATATTTTCTTTAGTTTTAAAAACTAATTTAGCTTTTAACAATTTACAATTTTGATTAATTTCTTCTTGAATAAGGTTGATTAACTCTTTGTTTTCTATCTCTGCTCGAGTTTTAGCAACCGTTTTAGCCTCAGTAAAAAATAATACAAAATCATCATATTTTTGAATTAAATTAATAAAATCATATTTTTGTAAAAAAGTACTTACAACTTTTTCACCTTTTGGGCACGTAGGTATATTAGTTAATTTTTGTAAATTCTTTTTAATAGCTGTTAAGATTGCAAATAAATAAGTTTCATATTGTTGAAAGTATAATTCAATTTGTTCTTGTAAAATAGTTTGTTCAAATTCTTCTTTATTCAAAATGTTTTTATATTTATAATATAATATTTTAAAGTTATTTTGTAATATTGCATCATCAAAAACAAAATAATTATCCAAAAATTGTCCAATAGCTGGATCAAGATTTTGCTCTTGACTTACTTGTTCATATAAATTATTAAATTCGGTATCAATTACTTCAACTAATAACTTTTCTAAAAAAACACTATCACCAATAGTTATTCCTGATTTTAAATCTAACAAGTAGCCATACTTTTCAACTAATGTTAATAAATAAGCATCAAAGGTTGTTATATTAGCACTTTCAATTAAAGCTAATTGTTTTGTTAATTTATTATGATTTTGAAGCTCTAGTTTTATTCGTTCTTTCATTTCAGCTGCCGCAGCATTAGTAAAAGTTAAAACTAATAAATTATCAATACTGGTTCCGTTTAATAGTTTTCTAATGATTCGTTGTGTTAATACTGTTGTTTTCCCACTACCTGCACCAGCACTAATTAATAAATTAGTTCCTTCTTGATTAATCCCTAATAATTGATTTGTTGTAAATTTTGCCATTTTACCTCTTATTGTTTAAAATATTATTAATATAGTTTAATAAATCTTTTTCTTGTTGGATTTTAATATTTTTACCATAATAACCTTGTTGCATATAAAATTGCCCATTTAATTGCGATTTTCTTTGTAAAAATTTTTGATAATTAATTTTTATATCTTGATATTTTTTTAAATTTTCTTGATATACTTTAATTAAGTTATCTTTGGATAATACTTTACTCTTTAAATCTTGTTGTAAAACAAATAATTCAATTAATAAAAATCCGTCTTCTTTATATGTACTTAAAATTTTTAAAATATCCTGTTCATTGTTAAGTTTACTTGTCTGATAGGACTTAATAAGTTGCTTGATTAATTTAATTTCTTGTTTTTTTATTAACATATCTTGTAATATTATATCAATTTTATTTTGGTCTTGAAGATTAAGTAATAAACAACTCCAAAATAACAGCATATACTTACTTTGATATTTGTCTTGTTGGATATTACATAAATAAATACTACTTTTAAAATTAGATAAACTAACATCATAATACTGTTCTATTACGATAGAAAAATATTCAAACCCAATTTTAAAATTAGCAAATGGTGTTAATAAAAACTTTTTAATTTCTTGATTTTTTCTCTCTGATGTAATATATTTTAATTCTGGTAGCATTTTTAGACATAAATCCCAAGTTTCCTTAACAATTGTAAATCCTAATTGAGCTGAAAAGCGAATTGCTCGTAAAATTATTAAAGGATCTTCCGCAAATTTTAAACTAACATGCCTTAGTTGTTTTTGTTTTAAGTCTTCTTGACCATTATAATAGTCTATTAAAACATTTTGCTTAATATAGTACATTAAAGCATTAATTGTAAAATCTCGACGCTTAGCAGCTGTTTTTAAATCCATATTAGGGTCAAGATTTATCATAAAATCTTGATGTTTAATTCCGATTTTATTTTCTTTACGAGGAATAGTAAACTCTGCTAAAGTATTTTTAAGACTAAATACCCCAAAATTACTTTGAACTTTAGCTTCAACTCCAAAAATATTTTGTAATTAAGTAAATGATAAATGATAAACTTCAATATCTAAATCAAGTGGTGTTTTATTTAATAAA
>JBKDZV010000108.1:0-7218 GCA_047971455.1 Mycoplasmatales bacterium
ATCAGAAGATTACAAAATTTATTAAGGAGGAAAATGGACCAAGAACAACAAGATTTACAAAAATTAAAAGTTACCTTTGCAAAAGTTAAACAAAAACATGAAGCAGATTTAGCACAAAATAATTTAGTGGAAATTGAAAAAAACAAACGAATTATGGTTTTGTTATTAGATAAAATTAAAGAGAAGAAAAAGCAAATTGAACTAAAAACCGAAGTTATTGATGTTTCAACAAACATAACTTCTGATCAAGAAAAAAAACAAAACTTTTTTTCCCAAAAAAGTCATCGTAAAAAAACAAAACGGATTCATGGGTTAACAATTGTGATTGTGATTTTATGTAGTTTATTTTCCCTACTATGTCTTTTTCAGTACTTTTTATATCAACACGCACTACTTTTACAAGTATCAAATAATGATTTGACTCCTAGTTCAATTTTAAATTTAAAATTTAGTGGAAAATTTGTCGGAATAGTTACTTTTATTAGTTTTACAGTTTATGTGTTTAATTATAAAAATATTGTTGGACGGGCTAAAATTATTATTTTGGGATTAATTGGAATTGTTGGAGGAATTTTATCTTATGGTGGAGTTGGTAGTTTTTCCAGTGGTTTTTTTGCAGCGAAAGGTTGGGGTGCTATTCCAGGAATTATTTTAGTCATTTGTTGTTATTTTTTGACTAAAAATATTTCAGTTAATCGTACGAAAAAAGTTAATTCTTTAAAAAAATCAAAAGAATTTGAAGAAGTAACAATAAATCTTGATGAACAGAAACTAGAACATTTAAAACAAGTAGAAGCTTTAAAAAGAGCGATGGCCCAAAAGGAAAAAGAAGCTGCAAAGCTAAAACGTCGGAAAAGACCAGCTCCTAAAAATGAAGTTTCTCCCAAGTCGGTTGCCAAGAAAAAGCAATTACCAGAAAAAACGACAAAGCAACAGCTAAAAAGACGTCCAGATTCAAGTAAAAGCCCCCAACAAAAAGTAACCAAAATACCAAAGTCAGAACTAGAGAAAAATCCGGCTAAGACAATAAGAAAAAATCCACAGGTGGCAATAAAAGTAATGAAAAAAAACTGAATATAAAAAAAGAAGGAAAAATATGGCTGCGAAAAAACAACTGTTAAAAGGTTCTTCTAAAGTTCAAAGTTTAGTGAAAATTTTATTTTTAATCTTTGTAGTACTAACATTAATCAGTTTATACTACCATAATAAAGTCAAGATTAATATTATGGTGCAGACACCAGTGTTAAATGAAATGATGACAGTTAATGTTGAAGTTAAAAAAGGTAATCAGTATTTAAATTTAGATTCTTTAAATATTGAGTTGCAACATAAGTATAAAAAAGATGAAAAAATATCTACAGAATTAACCCCCTATAGTGCTGGACGGTATCAGTTATATTATTATCCGCAAATTCAAGGAGATTATTTAATCGATATTGTAGCACAAAAAGATGATAACAAATATTACAAAAATAGCATTATAAAGGTGGAATAATGGAAAAAATTGGTGTAATAATGGAAGTAAATCCTTTTCATAATGGGCATAAATATTTTCTTGAACAAATTAAAAAAAAAAATCAAGAAGCTTATCTCATTTGTGTAGTAACAACGACGGTAACACAACGTGGAGAAATTACAGTTTTAGATAAAAAAACTAAAACAGAATTGCTTTTGACAAACGGAGTTGACTTAGTTGTTGAACTTCCGTTAATTATGGCAAATCAAGGTGGTAAATATTATGGCTATTATAATGTGAAAATTTTAGCAGAATTAGGAATAGACAAGTTGGTTTTTGGATCGGAAAGTAATAATTTGGCGGAATTAATTAGCCAAAGTAAACAAAAAGTTTTGCAAAAAGATTTTCAAACAGGTTATTTAAAGGCAGAAGTTGGCGAATTTAAGTCAAATGATATTTTAGGACTCTCTTATTTACGAGCAATTCAGAAAATTAATCCACAGATTAAAATTGAACTTATTCAAAGAGTGAGTGGAAATTATAATGATTTACAAATTACTGAAGTTCAAAAAGCAACTAAAATTTGTTCAGCAAGTATCATTCGGAAAAATTTAGCAAAACAAGAAAAAATTAAAGCTTACTTACCAAAACAAAGTTTAGACAATTTATTACCAGAAATTAACGAGCGGAAATTGATTGAAATATTATTGTTTCAATTTTTAAATACAACAAATACCGAAGCAATTTTTTTAAGTGAGCATGGCCAAATTATTCGAAAGATCAAAAAAAAGTTTGAAGAATTAAAATTAAGTACTAAGCTAGACGAACATACTTTAGATAGCTTGGCGGTTGCTTGTGCAGATAAAAATAATTCTAAGTATAAAATTAAACGAATTTTTATTAATGTAATTTTTCAAATCACAACTAAAGAAGTTGATACATATTTAGCGCATGTTGAAAAATATAAAATTTTAGGTTTTTCCAAACGGTATACAAAAGAATTAAAAGGTAACCAAAAATTGTTTGCTAATTATAAAAAACGAGATGGTATTTACAATGTTAATGATAAAGTTGATAAAATTTTAAACTTGTATTTTCAACGTGATTTTAAATTTAATTATCAAAAACCAGTGATAAAGTAAGAAAATAAAGCTTAAGGAGAAGAAAAATGAAGGAATGTATTTTTTGTAAAATTATTGCCAAAGAAATTCCGGCAACAGTTATTTATGAAAATGAAGAAATAATTGCTTTTTTAGATGTTAATCCCCAAAGTCCTGGACATACATTAATAGTGCCCAAAACACATTATGAAAATATTTTGCAAAAGACTGACCAAGTTGACTTATTAAAATATTCAGAAATTGTTCGGCAAAAATTATCAGAAATATATAATGTGACTGATTTTAAACTATTGATTAATACTGGAAAAAAGGCAGGACAAGAAGTGTTTCATCTTCATTTACATTTTATTCCTTGTTAAAAATTTAAAAAAAGTTGTAAAAAGACAAGAAATATTGTAAAATAATAAAGATTAAGAAAAAATTTAAGGAGAAAAAATGGCAAAAGAAAAATTTGATAGAAGTAAAGAACACGTAAACATTGGAACAATTGGTCACGTTGATCATGGGAAGACAACATTAACAGCAGCAATTACAACAGTACTTGCAAAAGCGGGGAAAGCAGAAGCTAGAGCCTATGATCAAATTGATGGAGCACCTGAAGAAAAAGAAAGAGGAATTACAATTTCTACGGCGCACGTTGAGTATGAAACAGATAAAAGACACTACGCACACGTTGATTGTCCAGGACATGCTGATTATGTTAAAAACATGATTACAGGAGCTGCCCAAATGGATGGGGCAATTTTAGTAGTAGCAGCAACAGATGGACCAATGCCCCAAACAAGAGAACATATTTTATTATCAAGACAAGTGGGAGTGCCAAAAATTGTTGTCTTTTTAAATAAAGTAGATATGGTTGAAGATGAAGAATTAATTGAACTTGTAGAAATGGAAGTAAGAGACTTATTAACAGAATATGAATTTCCAGGAGATGACACACCAATTATTGCTGGAAGTGCGTTAAAAGCATTAGAAGGAGACGCAGCATATGAAGCAAAAATCAATGAATTAATGGAAGCTGTAGATACCTATATTGATGCTCCAGTAAGAGAAATTGATAAACCGTTTATGATGCCAGTAGAAGATGTCTTTTCAATTACAGGACGTGGAACAGTAGCAACAGGAAGAGTAGAAAGAGGAAGATTAGAAATCAATAAAGAAGTTGAAATTGTTGGAATTAAAAAAGAAAGTGAAACAGTAACTGTAACAGGAATTGAAATGTTTAGAAAGTTACTAGATTACGCAGAAGCTGGAGATAATGTAGGATGTTTATTAAGAGGAGTAGATCGTGATGGGATTGAAAGAGGTCAAGTTTTAGCAGAGCCAAAAACAATTACACCACATAAAAAAATTGTTACTGAAGTATATGCGTTATCAAAAGAAGAAGGTGGAAGACATAAACCATTCTTTAATAATTATCGACCACAATTTTACTTTAGAACAACAGACGTAACAGGAACAGTAGAATTACCAGCAGGAACAGAAATGGTGATGCCAGGAGATAATACACAAATGACAGTAGATTTAATTGCCCCAGTTGCGATTGAATTAGGAACTAAATTCTCAATTAGAGAAGGTGGGAGAACTGTTGGTGCTGGAACAGTTACAGAAATTATTGAATAAAATATATAAACCAAGCTATTAGAAAAAAATCTAATAGCTTTTCTAGCAAAGTAGATTTACCGATAGTATTTTACATATGGAAAAGAAATATTAGATAAGTACATTATGTACTTTAGATTTATGTAAATAATAAAATATAATTATATAATGTTATAATAAGGATAACAGTTTCTACCACTTACCGTAAATAGGTGACTATAATGATATCAAAAATTCAAGATATACTATTTATAAATATCTTTTTAATATCATTATAAAATTAAATTATAAAATTAAAAGGAGATTTATGAATAGTTTTTTAACAAAACTTGATAATTATTTTGGTGTTTATGAACAAAATAGTAATTTTAAAACAGAAATATTAGCAGGAATTACGACATTTTTATCAATGTCTTACGTTTTATTTGTAATACCAGCAACATTAAGTGAAACAGGAATGGATTTAAATGCTGTGTTTGTAGCAACTGCTTTAAGTTCTGTAATTTCAACGCTAATTATGGGACTTTATGCTAAATATCCGATTGGTTTAGCACCTGGAATGGGAATGCAAGCATTTTTTACTTATACCGTAGTTTTAACGATGGGTTACAGTTGGGAACAAGCATTATTTGGGATCTTCTGTTCAGGAATTTTATTTATTATTTTAAGTATTAGTGGAATTAGAAAAGCTATCATTAATATTATACCTAATGGTTTAAAACATTCTGTTACGATTGGAATTGGACTATTTATTGCTTTTATTGGAATGCAAAATGTTGGGATAATTGTTGGAAATGAAAGTACTTTAGTACAATTAGGTAATTTGGCATCACCAGTTGCTCTAACAGCGATAATTGGAACAGTAATTACCTTTATTTTAATTATGAAAAATAAAAGTAGTGCTATCTTTTTAGGAATGTTAATTACAATTGGGATTTGTATTGTTTTCCAACTGGCAGGAGCGGATGTAGGAATGACAATGCCTACGGGAATTATTTCTGCTCCTCCATCAATTGAACCAGTTGCTGGAAAATTATTTATGGGAGGAGATTTCAGTCAAATCATGGTTTTATTAACCGATTTTAAATTTTGGATTGTAGTTTTATCAATTTTATTTGTTGACTTTTTTGATACGACTGGAACAATTATTGCGGTTGGTGGTGAGGCAGGAATTGTAACTGCTGAAGGAGAAATTAAAAATAGTGAAAAAATTTTATTAGCTGATTCTCTTGCAACTACTGTTGGTAGTATCTTAGGAGTTTCATCAGTTACTAGCTATGTTGAAAGTATGACGGGAATTAAAATTGGTGGACGAACAGGATTAACAGCTATTGTGATTGCGTTGTGCTTTTTATTAGCAATCTTTTTCTCACCTATTTTATCAATAGTAACTGCTTCAGTTACAGCACCAGCCTTAATTTCTGTTGGTGCTTTAATGGCAATGAATCATCAGAAAATTGATTATAGTGATTTTACTGAAGCAGCTACATCATTTATGACTATAATTTTTATGGTATTAACTTATTCTATCTCTAGTGGATTAGCAATTGGTTTTGTAACTTATACTATTTTAAAATTAGGAGCAGGTAAAGCTAAAGAAATTCATCCATTAATTTACGGATTAACAGTAATTTTCTTGATTTATTTATTCCTTTAGAATAATAGATAAAAGTATATAATAAAGAATCAACGATAGTAAATATTTTCTGTAAAAAGTAAAATTCGGAAGAGTAATCTCTCTTTCGAATCTTTTTATTGTGGCTTAATTTTATTAGTTAGAACTTGCTGAAAAACTCCAATCGTTCAAAAGATTTGGAGATGGACGGATTTTCGCACAGAAAGTTGGAAGAAGTCGTGGAGTAGCATCTTTAATTTTTGCCTTCTTAATCGATAGAGTACCATTTTTGTTATCATTATCTTGTTTCATAAATGTATATGTTCTTTCAATTTTTGTCGATTAAAGTATATCATTTATGATAATTTTTTATAGTCTTATTTGTGTTGTACTTTAGTTTACAAATTCCAAATTGCTGATAGTATTTGACAAAGTTTAAAATAAATGATATAATTTATACGGATATGGCGGATATGGCGACGTGGTTAACGCTCCGGTTTGTGGTTCCGGCATTCGCGGGTTCGATTCCCGTTATCCGCCCCATTACAAATTAATCGAACTAAATATATTTTTTAATTTTAAAATATTTAATTTAAGCTAATATATTTAGTTTGATACAATAAAGTAAAAAGGGTCAGTTTCTTATAAAACTGACCCTTTTTACTTTATACTTATTTCCAAAACTTACAGATGAAAAAGAAAAAAGATAACTCATTATAGACTGGTGGGTCTAGAGTTATCTTAATAGCTAATCAAAAATATTACACTACAAAACATTCATAAAGCATTAGATATGTATATCGATATAATGAATAGTATTGAAGGAATTAGGCATACAAATAGTAAAATGATAAGTTATGCTGAAGAAAAAAATGAGTAATAATGAATATAGCAATTAATAACGCTATATTGCTATTGAGTGATAATAGGATAGAAAATAATTCTCAAAAATAATATAATATAATAAAGAAATAGGAGGTTATCATGTTAAGTAAAGAATTAAAAGAAAAATTATTAAAGAAACTTCACAGAAGGAATATTAGATTAAAGGGAAGTAAATATATTCTTTAAAGATCGATTTAGATAAACTTTAAATAGACCCTCTTATAGCTGTAGATATTAATATTACATTTTTAAATAAAGTTATAAAAGTAATAGAACAAGCCTATGAAGACAATGATATAAAGCATTATGATAGTAGGGAAGATATCGTAGAATTAATAAAAAAAGTACCAAATCAAAAGTATATTTTAAAGTAAAGAAAAAGAGTCTTGAAAATGATATAATATATTCATATAATTTAATAATATTTAATTGAAAGTTGTAAAACATGAGTTTTGTAAAAGTTAGTAATACTGGTGGAAGTCGTGAGCGAGCTATGTTCGCACAGGCTTTAAGTCAAAAAAGCAGTCATTTGAGTAATC
>JBKDZV010000109.1:0-2204 GCA_047971455.1 Mycoplasmatales bacterium
AAAAACAATAGTAGGAGTAATAGTAGATGAAATAACTGAAGGAACAATAACAATGGATGATATAAAAGTATTACCATATGAGAATTATTATGGGAATATGCCTAGTAGTGTAACATATTTAGAAGAAACAATGGGATTTTCATCAGAAATATGGGATTTAGAAAATATAAAACCAGGAACTAGTGAACCAATCAAATTAAAATAAAAGGGAAAATAATAATAAACTTAATAATATTAATAATTGAATTAATGATATATAAATTGAAAAGTAAAGTATATATAAGAAGAAATAAAATAATTGAAATAATATCAATGTATGTAATATTGTAAATGTAATATTGCAAATAATGTTAGGGTATGGATTTTTAAGTGAAAATCCAATTCTAATGATATTATTTATGTTAGGGTATGTAATAGTAAATCAAAGCATATTATTTAAATATAAAAATAAAGTAAATATGGCTATACAGTCATATTTATGATAATAATAATGGGTGTACCAAGTATTGTAGTAGATATAAGAAGTTATGAAATAGGGTTAACAAACGCCAATGTAGGATATTTAATAAGTATGATATTATAATCATAGTAGGATATGTAAATATTATGGAAGGAGAATATAATAAATAAATAAAGACTAAATATATAATATTGAGAAGTTTAATAATAATATATTTATGGTGCTATAAAAAAAGAAAGTTCTTCAAATTAGAACTTTCTTCAAATTTAGTTATATAAATTTAGGTTGGGCGGTAATTACTATCATTTCCATTAAAATAAAAATTTAAAGTATGTAAAGTTTCAGGATCTACTTTACCATCTTTAAGGTATTCTGTGGCAAAGAAACGTTTTTTAATCTTCGCTCCAACATTAATAAAGCGTGGTAAATCTGATGTAATAAATTCATCATGCATTTGACAAACTAGTTGAATTTTACATCCTTCAATAAGTGGAACATCATAATCTTTGTCAATTTTAAATTTAAGATCTGGAGAAAGCTTAAATTTACTTTCTTTACAACGCTTTGAACCATATTCAATGAAATGTTTATTTTCTGGAGGAATTAAATTTATCGAAAAATTTTTATATTTACTAATTTGTCGATAAGCATTACCCCGTTTGGAAATTCCCATAATTACCGAATTATGAACAGAATAAGAAGAAGACATTGTAGAAAAGTTATAACCATTATTTTCATCTTTATAAGCTAATAAAAATATTGGAAAACCATAATAAAATTTAGTCATTGGGACTTCTTGCATAAAACCTCCTAAATAATTAATAGATAAAAAAAAAGACTTAGTTATTAACTAAGTCTTTAGTGATAAATTAAACTAATTCAACAGTTGCTCCTGCTTCTTCTAATTTAGCTTTTAATTCATCAGCTTCAGCAGCATCACAATTTTCTTTAATGTTTCCACCGTTATCTGCTAATGCTTTAGCTTCTTTTAATCCTAATTCAGAATTAATTGCTCTAATAGCTTTAATTACAGCCATTTTTGTTCCACCAGCATCTTTTAAGACTACAGTTTTTGTAGCAGCTTCAGCAGCTCCAGCGTCTGCTCCAGCAGCAGCTACAGCAACAGGTGCAGCTGCACTAACTCCAAATTCTTCTTCGATTGCTTTTACTAATTCGTTTAATTCTAATACTGACATTGTTTTTAAATCTTCAATAAATTGATCTTTACTTATTGCCATTATATCTCCTTTTTTTAAAATTTATTTTTTATTAATCTTCTTTTTGTTCGGCTACTTGAGAAGTAACTTGTGCTAATCCTCTTATTGGTGCTTCTAAGACAGATAAGAACATTGATAACATTCCTTCTTTGTTTGGTAAAGTAGCTAATTCCATAATTTGCTCTTTAGATGATACTTCTTTTTCTAAAGTTCATGTTTTTAAATTTAAAGCTGGATTTTCTTTTGGAAAATTATTTAAAACTCTAGCCGGTGCTGTAACATATTCATTAGATATTGCAAGAGCAGTTGGTCCTGTAAATTCTGCTTTTAAATCAGCAAAGTTAGCCATTTCATAAGCTCTTGAAGAAATATTATTTTTAATAACTTTAAATTCAATATTTTCTTCTCTTAGTTGATTTCTTAATTCGGTCATTTGTTCTACAGTTAATCCACTGTATTGAACAATAACAGTTGAAGCACTATTTTCAATTTTAGTTTTTAATTCTTCAACTTGTACTTTTTTCATA
>JBKDZV010000110.1:0-1899 GCA_047971455.1 Mycoplasmatales bacterium
GGAATAAGAACATGGAAATTAAAACTAGCAACGAAAATATAACAAGATCAAAGTTTAATACCGACGATAATATTTTTTACGGGTGTAAATTATCGAACGGTTATCGTGTAGTCCTTATAAAAGGTTATCGGGACATGTGAGACGTCGAACTATGAGGTGATGGGGTAGGTTTCGATTGAGATAAAGACTTTATCGGTAATGTAGAATTTGGAAGTAGTTATAATAACAATAAAACCGCTATGGTGAATTACTTAATCAACAAATATATAAACTAAATAAGAGATGACCGGATCCGTGGGTCATCCATTCTATAAAGGGGAAAATATCCCTTTTGTAGAGTGATACACTTATAATTATCAAAATACAAAAAGGGGAGCGCGAGAGAGCGCGAGAAAATGAAAAACGAAAACATAACAAAATTAGAAACATTAAGGGATGAGCTAAATAACTATAGATTTAAAGATTTTAGCGATATAGAAAGATTACAAATGTATAAAACATTAGATAGAGCGCAAAAGGTGCTATTAGAGGAATTAAACGACTTAGGGAGTGATTGACTGATCGACAACTTAGTAGGCGACATGTGTAATGTATTAAATTACGTGGTAATCATTGACGATATATTAGATAATATCGAGGAATAAAAAAAAAAAAAAAAAAAAATACATTTTTAAAATAAATAGTGTATAATAAAATTATAAAAATAAAAAAAAAAAAAAAAAAACATAATATTTTATGTATAATGTTTTTGTAAGGAGTAAAGAAAATGAGAACAGAAAGAAAAATAAACTTAGCATTTATAGAAGTGGAAAAGGGTTATATAGAAGTTTATAACAAAGGTGAATATGTAACATTTTTCACTACGGACGAGGACTTTAAAAAGTTCACTGAGGACGAACTATTAGAGGTCTACATAGACCAAAAGAACGTAGACAAAACATATTTTAAAGACTAGGACACAGAGTTTTTATAAGGAGTAAAGAAAATGACAATAAAACAATTTAAAAAGTTTATCAAAAACTTAGACAACAAAGATGGTATATGAGCCAGTGAGTGAAAAGAAAATAAGAAATCAATAACATTTGTTTTTGGTGATTATATAAGTAATGAATATATCAATATAAAATATGATAATATTATAAATGAAAATAACTATTATGACGTTATAATGGAAATAATGGAAAAATAGATAAAAGGAGGAGTAAAGAAAATGAAAAAATTAAATATTAAATACAATACATATCAATATGGGGACAATAGTTTTTATACTAAAGACAACAATGAAAGAATTAAAAACTTAGTAATCTCTTACTGATATGCTGAAACTTATGACGGAAAAGTCAAAAATGAGAGTGATAGTTATGAAGTTGAATACTTATCTCTAGGTGAAATTAAAGAAAATATGGGTTATGATAATATCATAGATCTTTATGATGATTTATTAGCTGAGATAGACGATTTTGAAAATTATAGTAATGAAACCAAAATGATTATGATAAGTAGAAACCACGAGACAATACACTTAGACTTAGAAGAACAAGTTTTAGGGGAAGTAGAAACATTTTTAAAAGGTGAAGTATTTTATCTATATAGAGAATTATATAATCAAAATTGAGAATGAAATATTAAACGCGAGATTGAGTTTAATGATTATATTTTTGACTATGAAATTGTTATATTAGATTTTAATGGTGAAATATGAGTAGAATAGGAGTAAAGAAAATGAAAAAAGAAGAAATGATAGAATTATTAAACTTATGTGTTGACGGTGAGAGTTTCGTAACATAAGAGGCAAAAGATATATTAAAACATTTAGAAGAAGACATAGTCTCCAATACTAAATGCTGTGTAGAGTTTTTAAATTACGGGTTCTAAGTAGCGGATAATGAGTTTATGGTA
>JBKDZV010000111.1:0-2996 GCA_047971455.1 Mycoplasmatales bacterium
CAAAATAAATATCGTCATTTAAAAAATGTATGCAAAATAGAAGTTAGTGAATAAGTAAAATTATTAAAAAAACTAAAGTTGAGTAGTATTTTTCAAACTTTAGTTTTTAATTTTAAAAAATTAACTTAAAAATGTTAAAATATCATTATTAAAATTACTTATGAATAAAATAGTATTAACTGATTAAAAAATTTAAAATTAAGGAGAACATTATGAAAAGTACAAATGCAATAAGAACATTATCAATTGATATGATTGAAAAATCAAATTCAGGACATCCTGGAATTTGTATGGGAGCAGCACCAATGATGGAATCATTATTTGCCCATCAAATGAAGATTAGTGCTAATAATTCAAAATGGTTTAATCGTGACCGCTTTGTTTTATCAGCCGGACATGGAAGTGCAATGTTATATGCAACATTACATTTAAGTGGTTATCAAGTAACTATGGAAGATTTAAAAAATTTTCGCCAATTAGGTTCTAAAACTCCCGGACATCCTGAAGTTACGCATACTGATGGAATTGATGCAACAAGTGGTCCACTAGGACAAGGGATAGGTCAAGCTGTAGGAATGGCAATGGCTGAAGCACACTTAAGTAAAAAATATAATAAAGATAATTTTAAGATAGTTGATCATTATACATATGTAATTTGTGGAGATGGAGATTTACAAGAAGGAATAGCAAGTGAAGCTTCAGCGTTAGCTGGGCGTTTAGGTTTAAATAAATTAATAATGCTATGGGATAGTAACGATATACAACTAGATGATAAAACAGAAATTGCAACAAATGAAAATATTCGTCAAAGATATACTGCTTATGGTTGGGATACTATTTTAGTTGAAAATGGTAATGTTACCGAAGAAATTATGCAAGCTATTGAACTTGCCAAAACTAATAAAAGACCAACATTAATCGAAGTAAAAACAACTATCGGTTATGGAGCAGATAAAAAAGCTGGCTCAAGTGCTTCACATGGAGCACCACTAGGCAAAGAAGAAGCCCAAATAGCTAAAGCTAGTTATAAATGGGATTTAGAACCTTTTACAATAACTGAAGATATTTATAATGAATATCAACAAAATACTATAATTAATGGTGACAAACAAGTTAGCAATTGGGAAATGTTAGTTGAAGAATATCTTCAAGTTTATCCAAAATTAGGGCAAGAGTTTAAAAATATTATAGTTGGTAAAAAACAAGAAATTATAAATTTAGAATTTGATTTAGGGCATAGTGAAGCAACTCGTGTAAGTAGCGGTAAAGCACTTAATAATATAAATGAACAAATACCTAATTTAATAGGAGGAAGTGCAGACTTATCTAAATCTAATAATACAACTATTGCTAATAGTGGAATTTTTGGAATTGAAGGTTATGAACAACAAAATATTTCTTTTGGTGTGCGAGAGTTTGGAATGGCTGCCGCTACTAATGGAATGTTGTTACATGGAGGAGTTAAGGCCTTTTGTGCAACTTTTTTTGTCTTTTCTGATTATTTAAAACCAGCAATACGTATGAGTGCAATTCAAGAAATACCAACAATTTATGTTTTAACTCATGATTCAGTAGCGGTTGGTGAAGATGGAGCGACTCATGAACCAATTGAACAATTAACTGGGTTACGTGCTATCCCTAACTTAAATGTTATTCGCCCTTGTGATGCTAATGAAACACAAGCAGCGTGGAATATTGCTATTAACTCATCTAAAACACCAACAGTATTAGTATTATCTCGCCAAAATTTAGAAGTAATAACAACAACTCAAACAGTTCAAGAAAATGTTAATCACGGAGGATATGTTATTTATGGGAATGATGAAGCTCAAAAAGTATTAATAGCAACGGGAAGTGAAGTTAAATTAGCAATTGATGTAGCTAAAAAATTAGAAGAAAAAAATATTAAAACTAAAGTAATTTCTATGCCAGCAATTAATATTTTCAAACACCAAAGCACAGAATATCAAAAAGCTATCCTAGGTAATGTAAAAAAAGATCAGTGTTATTTTATTGAAATGGCCAGTGCAATAGAAGGTTATGAATTTGCTGATAACATAATAAATATTAACACTTTTGGAGCAAGTGGGGTAGGAAATAAAGTAATAGAACATTTTGGATTTACAATAGATGAAATTTATAAAAAAATACTAAATAAATAGTAAATTAAGAATAAGATAAAATATATTATATTTCATCTTATTTTTTTTTAAAATCATCCAAAGGTCAAATAAAAGTTAAAAATAAAGTAAATACAATTACGGAAAATAAAAATATGTTATACTGTTTTTGGTAATAAAAGATTAAAGGGAAAATAACAAAAAAAAGGTTTTGTTAAATAATATTTAATAAAAAAAAGAGTATAAATTTAAACCGCGTATTAAAAAAATATAATTAAAATGGAGAAAATATGAGTAAAAAAAAATTAATGTCAGCATTAATGTTTGGTATTATTATGGGACAAATAGCAGTACCAACAATATTAAATGCTCAAAATTTACAGAAGTCAGAATTAAACACTAATGTAAGAGAAATGGGAATAATTGAGGAAAGTGATTTTTCTAATTTTTCAACATTTGGAGAATTTTCAATTAATGGAAATAAAGTACATACAACAGGAGAAGGAAACGGTGGTGTGGCGATGTATCAACGATTAGTGGATACAAGTCAAGATTTTTCTATTGATTACACAGTTTTAACAAATGATGTGCATAATAGTGCTGGAGTTTCAATATTGCTTTCTTCTGCTTCTAATATAGGATATAAACCAAATGGCTCATTTCCCACATCAGGAGTTTATGGGAATACAAACTCAACTTTTGTAGGATTACAGTTTACTTCAACTGAAGGTTGGTTTAAACCAGGACTAAATTATGGAACAATGGAAGATGAAACCATTGCTAGTGGCGAATACACTACTACTAATAACATAGGAATAAACGATGGTGTTAATTCTAATATTAATATTACATTAAATTATACAGCAGCTGATAGAA
>JBKDZV010000112.1:0-1811 GCA_047971455.1 Mycoplasmatales bacterium
ATAATTATGATAGGAATATATTAGATGATTTAAATGATATTCTTCATAGAGGAATTATAGGTGTTGAAAGTTTAATGGGAGAAATAAATAGTGATTATCAATTATATTTTTTTCCATTAGAAGGAGAAGAGTTAATAGATACAATAGTTAATTCATTAAATTTAACAATAGATTTAAATATTCAAGATTTTGAAGAAAGTATAGGACCTTATAAAGCAGAAATAGTAAAACCTGATTTAACTAAACCTTTTGAAATAAGTAAATCTACATATGCTATAATACATGGATATTTAATAGATAATGGATATTTGACAGAAGAACAATGGGAAGATTTTTTAACGTATTTTAATTTTGAAACAGTTGATGAAATATCGGAAGTTACAATTAAGTATGATAAGTTTGAGGATTTATTAAAAAGGGATCCAAATGCTTTAGATAAAATGTGGGAAATGTTTGATGATGTTGGAATTGAAGGAATATATGAAACAAAAGATATAAAGAAAACCTTACCAAATAGTTGGGAGAAAACAGGTAAATATCTGCAAATAGGTGGATATATAATAGATATAGCAGTTGTTATTGATGGTATAAAGAATAATGATTGGGGCGAAATAGGAGGAGTAGTAGGTAGTATGATAGGGTCAGAAATAGGAGCTGCAGTTGTTGCAATTTTTACTCCATATAAGTGGATAAGTGCAATGGGTGCAATAGTTGGAGGAATTGCAGGAACCCCAGTAGGTAAAAAAATTGGAGATAGTTTACAAGATTATAATGAAGATTACACTGAAAAATATAATCAATATCATGAAGATGGAGATTCTATGTTAGAGACAAGAATAAAAATAGAGATAGGAGAAGGCCAAAAGTCAATAAATTAATGAATATAAAAGATATTTTAAAAACTCTTAACGATGACGAATTATATAAATTATATAAAATGTTAAATGAATATACTACTTTTAGTAAAGTGATTTTAATGATTTTTGTTTCCTGTTCTGTTCCTTTTATTGCATTAGGAATATATAACAAATATAATAATGAAGTTATTAATGTACTTATTGTACTTATTATTTTAACTATTATTATAAGATACTTTTTTGATAATAAAATAGTAGAAAATATTATTATAATTTTGTTCGGAATTTTTTATAGTTTTTTATTATTAAGTATAGAAATAAATTTACCATATTTTATACTTCCATTTATTATAGGAGGATATTTTTATGGGACTAAAATAATTAAAAAAAAAACATTAATAGCTTGGATAAATAGATATATAGAACTTGGGTTAACAGGTACAGTGAAACTAAATCATGTTTTAATTTTATCATCAGGAGCAATATTACCAACTTTATTGAGTGATAATATGGAAAATATTATATTAATATTACTTTCATATATTCTTTCTATGGGAAGTTTGGCAAATGTATTTAATACTTATTATTTAAAAGACCAAAAAGAAGAACTAATAAATAGAAATATAATAAAAAAGTAGTGTATTGTTTATAATTTAAGTGACAATTTTTATAGAGAAAATTGTTAAAATATAAACAATACAAAACGATAAAAATAAAATTATTAGAAAAAATTTCTAGTTTAAAAATAACTGATGAGGGAAAAATAATATTTAGATTAATTGATTAATAAAAAAATAAATGAAATATAACAAAAAATAAAATATAACAATAAAAGCAAAGTTAGAATAAGACTTTGTATTTTCGTATGTAAAAAATAAAGAACAATTGTATAAAAGTAAAAAAAATGATACAATCAATTTATATTAAGAAATATTTTCGTGCAAACGGTGAATA
>JBKDZV010000113.1:0-17589 GCA_047971455.1 Mycoplasmatales bacterium
CAAAAATTAATAATATAAATTAAAATAAAACATGTTATAATTTTAATACAAAAAACAGATTAAAATAAAGGATTATTATGAAAAAATTAAAAATTTTAAGTAGTTTAATTTTATTGAGCCTAGTTTTAGCAGGATGTAAAAAAGTAGATGAAACAGCAGAAGATTTAACAGATATTAGTAAAGAAAATTTAATTAAGAATCTAGATGCCACTTATATAACTGATGATGATTACGATGGAACCTTAGGAGATAATAATGATAGTGAATATGAAATTAATGAAGGCGAACAAAAATTTGGTTTAATAAATAATTTATATATAACTGATAAGAATAATGATGGGGTAGTTGAAGTTGGAGAAACTTTACATGTTAAATTTACTATTAAAAATAATTATGAAAAGGATTATACAATTATACAATTAAAAATTACTGCTTTACCTGAAGTATTTACAGAGGGAACGATAACTAATTTAACAACAGAAAATACTGGAACAGATGTTGAAATTGTCGATCAACAAATAAAAGCAGTAGGAACCGGAACAGATATGTATACTTTAAAAGTAAATGAAATAGCAACTTATGAATTTGATGCTAAAATTAAAAAAACTAATGAAAATTTACAAAATTTAACAGTGAACACTCCAGCTCAAAAATACTTTACAATTGAATATGTAGCAACAGCAAATGAAGATTTAGCTGTATATTATACAACGAATAATTTAACTTTAAGTTTTAGTGAACAAAACTAAATTAAAATTGAATTAAAGATAAATATTAAAAATATTTAAAATTATTAAACAAATCATTGAAATTGAAAAAATAATTTCAATAGCTTTAGGTGTACATAAGTTATTAATTTTAGTCCCAACAATACCTCCAATAATCCCACCAGGTATCATAATTAAAGCAGGAGCTAAATGATAAGATAAGTATTGTTGAGTAATAAGCGTAGTTACTAAATTTGTACCTTGAGAAAATAAAATTAACAAAATTGAAGTAAAAGTGGCTGATTTAATATCTACTTTAAATAAAATAATTAACATAGCAACGTTAGCTGGTCCACCACCAACGGCTAAAAAAGAAGAAATAGTTGCTAACCAAATACCAATTAAAAATAAATTAGTTTTTGAAAGTTTTAAATTAATTTTATCACCAATTAACTGATTGAGATATTTAGAACTAAAGGCAATTATTAATAAAATAATAATAATAGTTGATTGAATCTGGTCTAAATTATCAATATTATTAAAAGTTTGTAAAAAATAGTTAAACAGTTGATTACCAATAAATCCCCCAGTTATTGAACCTAGTATTAACCATTGAACATTTTTGATAAAAATAATGCTTTTATTTAACTTACGCTTAATTAATGAAGTAATAGCCATTGAAAAAATAGTTAAAGAAGATAAAAGATTAATATTCCCTAAAGTTAATGAAGTAATAGCACCTAAAGTTGGTTTAATAATCAAACCACCACCAATTCCAATAATAGCCCCTAAAGTAGAAGCACAAAAGGCAATCAAAAAATAAATAATCATAAGTCCTCCATTTTCTATTAAAAATTATAAACTTTTTTACATAAAAATACAATAGAATAGTATATTTATGATATAATCAATATAGATAAAAGTTAATAGAACTTTTAAATTACTATACCAAAACCAAAAATTATTGGCACATTCTAGTAAATGAGTAATATTTTATTACTTAATATTATATTTATAAAAAACAAATTTAAATAATAATTTGATACTAGAATGTGTTATTCTTTAAAGTAACTAAGTAATCAGTATTAAAGATTATTATTTAAAAATTATAAATATATTCTATGCGCTCTTATCAGAATGGAGAACATGAAATATAAAAGTATGATTGCTATTTTAACAGCAGTTTTTATTTGGGGAATGAGTACAATTATAAATACGGTGTATTTATTTTATATACCTCAACAATTTGAAGTAAATGAATTAACAACAGGAATAATCCTTAGTTTAAATTTTATAGCAATATTTTTAGGGACAATGTTATTTTCTAAATTAGTTAAAAAAATGGTCTTAAGTAAGTTATTAAAACTTATTACATTTTTGTCTATTATTAGTTGTATAATGGCAAGTGTAGTGTATGATAAACTATTAGTAATTTTTTTTACAATGTTGATTTACTTTTTTGCAGCAATTACTAGTTTAATAACGAGAAAATTAATTGCCTTAATAAAAGAAGAAGAAGTAAAAAAGCAAACTTTTTCTTACTTTTTTACAGTTGTTAGTATCTCAGGTGTTATTGTTAGTATTTTAGGACCTTATTTATATCAAAAAAATATCAATAATTTACAAGGGATTTATTTAGCAATAGGATTCTTACAGTTTGTTGCTTATTTTCCTTTAGCTTATAGTGTAAAAGTTATTACTAAAGAAACAACGACTAATATAAAAGATAACGAAAAAATAGCAATAAAAGGTAAAGTTAAATATCCTAAATTCAAAATATTTAGCTTAATCAATAAACAATTATTAACAGGAATTTGTGGGTTATTTTTTGGTATTTTCCAAATATCTTATTTAATCCCTAAATTTTTAGAAAGTCATTATTCACTGCAAATTTATACCTTGTTTTTAATTATGCATACCGTTATTTGTATAATCAGTGGACCAATTTTATTAAAAGTTTTTAAACAACAAAATGCAAGTTTTAAGATTAAATTAGTGGGATACTTTTTAAGTATAAGCTTTGGATTATTTATTGTAGGTAAATATTGGACATTGATTATAGCAACTATATTATTTTCACTAGCACAAGTATTATTATTTAGTAATTTAGATATTTATTTGTTAAATATTTATCAAGTTGAACAATATGATGAAGTCACGGTAATTGTTCGATTATTTACCCAAACTATGGAAATAATATCGGCTCCAATAGCAAGTTTAGTTATTTATAAATTTAAAATTTATTACGCTTTTATGTTAATAATCATAATTATCATTATTGCTTTGTTATATTTACAAGTTTTTGAAAGACAAAAAGTAAATTAAAAAGATAATTAAGAAAATTGTTAAAAAATATAGTAAATAAGGTAAAAACATCTAATGATATTAAAGAAAATTAGAAAAATCAAACTATTTTATTTTTAAAAATTTTGGCATAATCAATTAAACAATACCATTTATCAGTAAAATATTGTATAATGTATATTGAAACTTTGTGTTTCAAGGAGAACGATGGAAAAAAAAGATTTAGAGAGTTTAAAACTAGCAATTAAAAGAGCAGATATTTTTGCTATCATAGCATTTATTATCTTATTTATTTTAATTTTATTACAAATAGCTAATATACATCATTTAATAGGATTTATTTTAGGATATGTTGCTGTTAAGTTTGTTTATTATAGACAATATAAAATTTATGCAACCAAAGAAGTTAGTATCGGTGTCAACATATTTTTAAACATAGGTGTTTATGCTATTGTTATGTTTTTAGCGGTGTTGATTTCATTTGAAGTATTTATTATTTTAGCATTTGTAATTTTAATATATAGAAATATTGTACTATATAGTTTTAAATCTCTTTGTAGTCAGTAAGAGGTAAGGATGAAAACTGAATTCATAGGATTTACTTTCCCATTTCTCTCAACTATCATCGCTTTTACAGTAGTCGGAATAATTGCTATTTATTTTGGCGTAAAAATTAAGCAAAATGATGATATACTAATTAAGAGTAAATGGTTAGCATTTATTGAAATATTTTTTGATTATTTCTCTGCCATAGTAGAATCAACAATTGGTGAAGAAAATGTTAAAAAATTTACACCACTTGCTATGACAATGTTTTTAACTATATTTATTGGTAATATATTAACATTAATTGGATTTCAAGAATCAGCAACGGATATTAATTTCCCATTAGCTTGGGCGTTAAGTATGTTTATTTTTTGGAATATTTATGGAATATATAAAATAGGTATAGGAAGTTTTTTTAAAGACTTTTTTAAACCAATGTGGTGGATGTTTCCACTTGAGATTATTGGTTTTGTTACAAAACCTTTAACATTATTTATCCGTATGTTTGGTAATATAACAAGTGGATTTATTATGATGGGAATTTTTTGGACTTTGCCAGAAATGATCCATAGTATGTCTGGTGCTTTAGGAATTGCCTCTTTAGCAATTTTTGTACCAGTTGGAGCAATGCTTTCATTTTATTTTTCAGTATTTGCCCCATTCATACAAGCAACAGTATTTACATATTTAGTTTTAGTTAATCTAGGACTTTTAATCAATGAATAAAATAATTTTATAACAAGGAGAACAATGGAAACAGCAATATTAAATGGATTAATCGCAGTTGGAGCAGGATTAGCTATCTTAGGTGGAGCTATGGGAGCTGGAATGGGACAAGGTAATGCCGTAAGAGGTGCTTTAGAAGCCCAAGCAAGAAATCCAGAACTTAGAAAAGAATTACAAACTACAATGTTTATTGGATTAGGAATTATTGAATCTGCTCCAATTTATGGATTATTAGTAGCATTTACATTAATCGCAAAAATGAAATAAGTACTAGACTAATCAAGCCGTATAATTTAGGAGAAAAATGAAAAAAATCAGTACAATAGCTATTGCTTTATTATTGGTTTTTAATATCAATTTTGTAGCGTTTGCTGAAGAAGCAAGCGGTAAACAACCCCAAGTAAATATTTTATTTTCTGAAGTTGTCTTACAAATTTTAGCAACTATAATTTTAATTTTAGTAATTAAAAAATTTGCGTGGAGTAAATTATTAGAGGTTATTGAAGAGAGAAAAAAACATGTTAATGATTCAATAACTAAAGCTCAAACAGCTAAAGATAATGCGCAAAAATTAGAGCAATCTAAAGAAGCAGAATTAGTAGAATTAAAATCATCAAAAAAAGAAATTTTAGATAATTCAAAACAAGAAGCAAAAAAAGAATATGATGAAATAGTAAATGATGCTAAACAAAAAGCTGCAAGTATATTAGAAAAATCAAATAAAGAAATACAATCACAACAACAAGAAGTACAATCACAACTTTCAAAAGAATTAGCACAAATGTCTGTTTCTGTTGCTCAAAAATTTTTAAAAGAAAATATGACTGAGCAATTAGAACAAGAATTAATTAAACAAGCTTTACAAGAAGTTGGTAATGAATAATTCTTCATTAGCAATGGATTATGCTAAAATATTTTTTGAGGTCTGTGAAGAAAAAAATGTTCAAACTGAAATTTTGTATCAAACAAGACAGTTACAAAAAATTCATGGAACAAATGTTAATAAAATATTAACATTACCAACTATTGATATTTCTAAAAAAATAGAATTAATTAATAGTTTAAAAGAAGAAGATATTAATATTGAAATTGTCAATTTATTAAAATTATTAGTTCAACGTAAGCATTTTACTTACTTTGCCGAAATAATGAATGAATTTCAAACTTTGTTTCAAAAAAAATCAAATATTGTTTTAGTTAAAGTAACAACAGCTACTAATTTATCAGCTCAAAGTCAAGATATTTTAGTTAAACAATTAGAACAAAAATTGAATAAACAAGTTGTTTTGTTAACCGAAATAGAACCAGATTTAATTGGTGGAGTTAAAATACAATATGATTCAAAAGAAATTGATAATACAATAAAAAAACATTTGAGAGAATTTATCGCTCAACTTTAAGGAGTTTTTGTGGCATTAAATGTAGAACAAATAAGTTCAATTTTAAAAGAAAAAATCAAAGATTTTGATGTTGATTTAAAATTGGAAGAAGTAGGAGAAGTTATCCAAATAAGTGATGGTGTTGTTACTGCTTATGGTTTAGATAAAGCTTTTTATGGTGAAGAAGTAGAATTCGAATCAGGAATTAAAGGGATGGTTCTAAACTTAGAAGAAACAACTACTGGTATCGTTTTATTTGGTGATGAACGTGAAGTAATTCAAGGAATGAAAGTAAAAAGAACAGGTCAAGTTATGGAAGTACCTGTTGGAGATGAATTAATTGGGAGAGTTATTAATCCAATTGGTGATCCTTTAGATGATAAAGGAGAAATTAAAACTACTAAATTACGTAAAGTAGAACAAGTAGCTAGTGGTGTTATGTCAAGACATTCAGTTGATCGTCCTTTAGAAACAGGAATTAAAGCTGTAGATAGTATTATTCCTATTGGAAAAGGTCAACGTGAATTAATAATTGGAGATCGTAAAACTGGTAAAACACAAATTGCTATTGATACTATTATTAATCAAAAAGGTAAAAATGTTAAATGTGTGTACGTAGCAATTGGACAAAAACAATCAACAGTATCAAATATTGTACGTGAATTAGAAGCTTCAGGAGCTATGGAATATACAACTATTGTTTTAGCGGCTGCTTCAGAAAATGCTCCACTACAATATTTAGCACCATATGCTGGAGTATCAGTAGCTGAAGAGTGGATGTTTAATGGAGAAGATGTCTTAATTGTATATGATGATTTAACAAAACATGCTTCAGCATACCGTACATTATCATTATTATTAAGAAGACCACCAGGAAGAGAAGCTTATCCTGGAGATGTATTTTACTTACACTCAAGATTATTAGAAAGAGCAGCACAACTTAATGCTGAATTAGGTGGTGGAAGTATAACTGCTTTACCAATAGTAGAAACTCAAGCGGGGGATATTTCATCATATATTCCTACAAATGTAATTTCTATTACTGACGGGCAATTATTTTTACAAACAGATTTATTTAATTCAGGACAAAAACCAGCAGTAGATCCAGGATATTCTGTTTCTCGTGTTGGAGGTAGTGCTCAACAACCAATTATTAAAAAATTAAGTGGTTCATTAAAATTAGAATTAGCCCAATTTAGAGAGCTAGAAGCCTTTACTAAATTTGGATCTGATTTAGATGAAAATACTGTTAAAGTAATTGAACATGGTAAACGATTAATGGAAATTTTAAAACAAGATAAAAAAGCTCCATTATCATTATCTGAAAAATCTTTAATATTATATGCCGTAAATAATTCTTACTTAGTAGATGTAGAAGTTGAAGATATTAAGCGTTTTGAAAAAGAATTATTTAGTTTCTTAAATAATAAAAATCAAGACTTAGTAGATTTAATTGAAAAAGATCAAAAATTAACTGATGATATTCAATCAAAAATGAAAGCATTATTAGAAAACTTTAAACATGAGTTCATTAAATAGTTTAAAAACTAGATTATCTTCAGTATCATCTACACAAAAAGTAATTAAAGCTATGGAGTTAGTTGCTTCTTCAAAAATTAAAAAAGCAAGAGAAAAAGCCGAGTCAGTTGCACTATTTCAAAAGACAATTGAAAAATCTATGAATGATTTATCAGGTTATACTCAATATCGTAATTTATTAAAAACTAGAAATGATGGATATAATTTATACATTATTATAACTTCAGATATGGGACTTTGTGGAGCATATAATGCTAATGTTATTAAAGAATTTGAAAAGCAAATTAAAGATGATAATAATTATAAAACAGTAGTCTTAGGATCAAAAGGTTATAAAAAATTAATGTATAATAAATATCCTATTATGGAAAAAATAATAAATTATGGTAATAAAGATGAATATGAATTAGCTAAAGATATAACTAAAGCAATAATGGCAAGTTGGAATAAAGAAGAAATTAAAGATATCAAAATTGTTTATACAGATATGATAAATCCAATTTTACAAGAAACTAAAGTAATAGATATGTTTTCACAAGAAGTATTTAAACAAAGTTCTTCAGCAACTTATGTAACAATTGAGCCAAGTGAAGAAGAGGTATTTCCAATTTTGTTTGAGCAATATATTTTAAGTTTACTTTATTCAACAATTTTAAAATCTTTAGCCTCTGAACATTCATATCGAAGAAATTCTATGGATACAGCAAATAAAAATTCCTTAGAATTAATTGATAAATTGTCAATAGAATTTAACCGTGTACGACAAAGTATGATAACGCAAGAAATTTCAGAAATTATTGGTGGAAGTGAATCATCAAAAAAGGAGTAAAATGAAAAAAAGCGGAATAATAAGAGAAATTATTGGTCCAGTTATTGATTGTAAATTTGATGATAATTTCGTTCCTTATTTAAAATCAGCTATTTATTTTGACCTAAATGGTAAAGAACAAGTAGCAGAAGTAGCAGGGCATTTAGGAGATGGAATTGTTCGTTGTATTTCTATGTCAGCTACTGAAGGATTACAAAGAGGTAAAGAAGTTTACACTCATAATGAACCAATTCAAGCTCCAGTTGGAGAAGAAGTATTAGGTAGAATGTTTAATGTAACTGGAGAACCAATTGATGGTAAAGATAATAATTTTACTAAAAAATCATCAATTCATGCTAAAGCTCCTTCATTTGCTGAACAAAGTGATGAAGTTGAAATTTTAGAAACAGGTATTAAAGTAGTAGATTTAATTTGTCCTTACTTAAAAGGAGGAAAAATTGGTCTATTTGGAGGAGCAGGAGTTGGTAAAACTGTGTTAATTCAAGAATTAATTACTAATGTTGCTAAAGAAGCAGGGGGATATTCAGTTTTTGCAGGAGTTGGAGAAAGAACTCGTGAAGGGAATGATTTATACCATGAAATGGAAGAAAGTGGAGTTTTAGAAAAAACTGCTCTAGTATTTGGTCAAATGAATGAACCACCTGGTGCTAGAATGCGTGTTGCTTTAACAGGTCTTACAATGGCAGAACACTTTAGAGATGTAAATCATCAAGATGTTTTATTATTTGTTGATAATATCTTTAGATTTACACAAGCCGGAGCTGAAGTATCAGCTTTATTAGGAAGAATTCCATCTGCTGTTGGATATCAACCGACTTTAGAGACAGAAATGGGAGAATTACAAGAAAGAATAACATCAACTAAAAAAGGTTCAATTACTTCTGTACAAGCTGTATTCGTTCCTGCTGATGATATTACTGATCCTGCTCCAGCTAATACCTTTACTCATTTAGATGCTCAAACAGTTTTATCTCGTGATTTATCAGCCTTAGGTATTTATCCAGCGGTAGATCCATTAGAATCATCTTCATCAATCTTATCAGAAGATATTGTTGGGGAAGAACACTTTAAAACAGCATCTGATGTAGTATATACATTACAAAGATTTAAAGAATTACAAGATATTATTGCTATTTTAGGAATGGATGAGTTATCTGAAGAAGATAAAGATTTAGTTAATCGTGCTCGTAAAATAAGAAATTTCTTATCACAACCAGTCCATGTTGCCGAAATATTTAGTGGAATTCCTGGAACTTATGTACCAGTTAAAGAAACTGTAAAAGGATTTAGAGCAATATTAGACGGAGAATGTGATGAAATTCCTGAACAAGCCTTTTTATATGCTGGAACAATTGATGATGTATACAAAAAAGCTAAGGAATTATAATGATTAATTTAAAATTATCAACTCCAACAGGAGTTTCTATTGAAGAAGAAGTATCTCAAGTAGAAATTAAAATGGTAGAAGGAAATGCTACCATTTTAAGTGATCATATTCCTTTTATTTCTTTAATAAAAAATGGATATGTTAAATATAATCAAGAACAAATAGATGTTCAAAAAGGTATTGTTCATTTTGATAAAAATAATATGTATATCACATATTTTGAATAAAAAATTTAATAATTTAATAAAAAAAGTATAAAGTTAAAAAAACTTTATACTTTTTTTAAAATTTGTGATAAAATTATGTATAATATACGTATAATTAGGGATACTAAAAAATGAATTTACTGGAGAAAAATGAAAAAAAAATATATTTTATTGAGCATTATAATTTTAGGTGGGTTATCAAGCTTTGTTTTATTACAAGCATACTTTACAAGAACGCTACCACCTATTATAAAATCAACAAGTAAAATGATTGGAGGTAGTGAGCGTGAATATTCAGGATTAGTTTCGCAAACTAGTGATGGTGGGTTTTTATTATATTCTCGAACAGCTTCAAGTGCAAGTGGAGATGTAACAGATATTAATCCAGAAGTTGATGCTAGTTGGGTTGTAAAAATGGATGAAAATTATAATATTGAATGGGATACTATTGTAACTGATGGTTATAATACGAAAGTTAATGATATGATTGAAACAAAGGATGGTAATTATATTGGTGTAGGATATCGTTTACGTTCTAAGGAAAAGCCTGATGATTATATTTTTGAATTAAATAGTGCAGGTGAAATGCAATGGCAAGTAACAAATAATGATTATGAAGAACAACATTATAATAGTATCATTGAAACACCGACAGGATTTATTATTGTTGGTCGTGATGATAAAGAAGATTTATATACCCATTCAGGAATAACGATTACTAAAGTTAATAGCCTTGGAGCTACACAAAAAGAATTATTTTTAGATGGAAGTGGAGCAGAAGAAGCATTAAAAGTGATAGCTTTAGCTAATGGAAATTATGGAGTTTTTGCTAATACTTCTTCAACAGGTGGAGATTTTATTACTAATCATGGCGGTAATGATATTTTGTTTTACGAAATAGATGATAATTTGAATATTATTAAGACTAAATTATTTGGAAGTAGCGGAGAAGAGCGTTTTTCTGATGCTTTTGTCAAAAGTAATGGTAATATTTTAGTAACGGGATATGGTGGAGTAACTGATGGAGATGTAACCGTTCCGATAGATAGTAGTGGCCAATCAGCATGGATTTTTGAATTAAATCCCGATGATCTTTCTTTAATTAGCCAAAATAGTTTACCAACAATGTATTCATTAGCTGAAGATATTTGTAATGTTGGACCTTACATATTAGTGATGGTTCGTGATGCTTCAAGCCCATATTTATATATTTTGGATAATGATTTACAATATGTAACAAAAGAAAAACTAAATAATTCTCGTAGTTTATATGTTAATATGGATTTATTAAAGAATAATGCACTAGTTTTTACAACAGATATTACGACAGCAGATGGAATATTTTCGGGAATATCTAATGGAGATAGTGATATTGGTTATAATGTTATGAGTTTAAACAGTCCAGAAATAATTGTTGACACTACACATAATAATGCTTTAAATAATCCCTTAACAGCAGAAGAAATTAAGACATTATATAATGTTAGTGCAGTTGATGCTGCAGGAGCTGATATTGCTATGGCCGATATTAATGTTGATAGCTCAACTGTTGATTGGACAACGACAGGAACTTATACTTTAACCTTTTCAGTTACTGATAAATATCATCAAACCACAAGTGTAACTAGCCAAATTGTTATTGAAAATACCATAACAGACATAACTCCACCTGTTATAACAACAAGTGCTGAAGCAAGTATTGAAGCTGGGACAGTAACCGTTGATTATTTAGAATTATTTAATGTTCAAGCGACAGATAATGTCGATGGAAACATAAAAGATCAAGTGGTTTTAGATGCGACAAATGTAGAGTTAACTAAGGTAGGAGATTATCAAGTTAAATTTAATGTAGTAGATACTAGTGGAAATAATGCCACCGAAGTTCAATCAACTTTGCATGTTGTTGATACTACTGCTCCAATACTAACAGTTGATGCAACGCAAACAGTAAATGTTGATGATTATATTTTAAGTTATAAGCATAAATTTAATGCTACTGCCACAGATATGGTAGATGGAGATTTAACAAAGGATATTGCAGTAGATATTTCAGCAGTTGATTTACATACAGCGGGGGATTATAATATAACTTTTACGGTTCAAGATAAATCAGGTAACAAAGTGACTAAATCTTCTATTTTACATGTTATAAGCAATATTAAACCAACAATTACAACAAACCCTGAAGCCGAAGTAGGATTAAATGCTACAGATATCAACTATATAAATTTATTTAATGTTGCTGTGGATGACGGAATGGGTAATGATGTGACAGAAGATGTGGTAATTGATAGTAGTTCTGTTAACACAGCGATTGCTGGAGATTATGAAATTACTTTTTCTTATACTTCGACTGAAGGGGTAGTGGCTGATAGTAAAACTTCCATTTTACATGTTAAGGATATGCCACCAGTCTTAAATATGACACCTCATGTTTATGTCAACCAAAATACTAGTGTAACAAATTATAAAGAATTATTTAATGTTACAGCAATTGATGATAAAGATGGGGATATAAGTGATGCTATTGTTGTTGATAGTTCAGCAGTTGACTTAACAAAAGTAGGAGATTATGATGTGATTTTTAGCATTAAAGATAGTTCTAATCAACAAGTAACTTCTACAGCAACTTTAACAGTTCAAGCAACTGAAATAGATGTGATGAGTAAACAAGCAAAAAACATAGCTTATGCCTGCATTGATACAAGTTGTGATTCTGCTTCAGACACTGTTAAAATAGCAAATTTTGAAAGTTTATTAATTGAAGAACAAATAATACAAATTGTTGATGATAGTGTATCAACAACTATTAATCCTACTATTCCTTCTGCCGAAGAGCATTATACAATTAATGGTGAGAATATTAAACAAGATACAGTAACATATCAAATTGATATTTTAAATAATGGAAATCAACCACTAAATAAGTTAACAATAGGTAATAGTTTAAATTTAAATCAGATAACAGCTAGCCATGATTTAGATACAATTTCTATTATTGAATACAATAGTTTTAATATCCCGACAGGAGATACCAAAATTATTACTCAAAATGAATTATATAATGGAGATACGGTTACTTGGGATACTGAATTACCTGCTGGTAATTACTTGGAATTTACCTTAACAGTTCAGTTAGATCCGCAATTAGAACAAAAATTTACAGAAGATGAAGTTTTTTCAAGTGTTGTAGATGTTTGTTTTGATTCTCAAGGAAACTATCAAAGTTTTGAAACTTCATATAGTGGGAATATGTGTGTAAGTGATGGAGCAGATTTAAATATTGATATTGATGGAGATGGTGTTCAATATAATGATAATAATTTTACTATTCAAAAATTTATGGTTGATACAATAGAACCATATAATTCATTAGCACCAGGTGAAAATTTAACTATTAAAATTGATATAGTAAATAATAATGCTGCAGAGAACAACTTAACACAAACGCTTTTACTAACTGACGAATTATTAGATGATAATATTAATTATGAAGAAATTTTAACAAACTCCTTAACAATAAATAATAAAATGTATCCACTAATTATTACTGACAATGTCTACCTTTCAAGTGGAGACAATTTATATGAAACTAAATATGATGGAACTAATGCTACAGTCCAAAATTTATTACCGCAAAGTAATCAGAAATGGTTTAATGTAAATGCCCAAAGTAAATGGAGTACGCAAACTAATAATACTATTCAGGGGGGAGTATTTTTAAATTTAAGACCAAATGAAAAATATGAATTAGAATTTAGTACATCCGCTAAAGGTCAAATTAGACATAAAAAATTATTTAACATTAAAAATTTCTTTAGAAGAGACTATTAATAGTCTCTTTTTTTAATATTAATTAAAAATAAATAGATAAAAATAAAATAAAAGTTGCTTTATTTTTAAAATATGCTATAATGTATGAGTGTTAAGTAATGGAGAATTAGCTCAGTTGGGAGAGCACTTGCCTTACAAGCAAGGGGTCAGCGGTTCGAGCCCGTTATTCTCCACCATTAGATAGAAATTTATAAATATTTGAATTAAGATAAGTAATTTTAATTCAGATATTTTTTTATATAATATAACATTGAAATTTATATTATGTTAAATATTAAAAATAGAAGAACTTATTATTATGAGGAGCTTGTTTATTCTATATTTTTGAAAAATTAATAGCAAAGTTATATAAAGTAATATATATGGAAGAATTGGAAGGAGAATAAGTTGATTTCAAAACAATTACTTAAAACAATGAAAAATGCATATGAATCTTTATATTTACATTTTACAATTCCACCAGTAGAAGGAATACGAAATCAAGAATATAGTGTAGTTTACTTTGGAGTAAATGGCTTAAATGTAGTATATAGAGAAGCTAAAATTACTCCTAAAAAAATAGATCAATTGTAGTAATTTGGAAAAAAAGAAATAAGAAGACCCTTTTATAAGGAACAAAAAGTTACTAATTTTCAAGGTTTTATATATTATAAATCTACAAAAGATGCTATACAAATTAGTTATAAAATGATAAAAAAGAATATATTTTTAAAAATATATAAATTTAAATGTTATAATTAATCTATAAGAATAGTTTAAAGTTAATTAAAAATTATTATTATTACAATAGTATAAAATATTAGGAGAATTATGTCCCCTGCTAAAATAGATAAATTGAAGTTTAAAGAAATAAATTTGGAAGATGCTTTTTTTGATACACTGAAAGAAGATTATGATGGATTTGAAGAGTGGTTTAAAAGAAAATCAGAAGCACACTGCTTTATTAAATTTAAAGAAAGAAAAGTAGTAGGTTTTTTATATCTTAAAGAAGAAAATGAAGAGATTAAATTAAAAGATATAAATTTATGTATCAAAAATAGGTTGAAGATAGGAACTTTTAAATTATCAGAAGAAATTAAAGGTACAAAAATAGGAGAAGCTTTTTTTAACATTATTTTTAAAGAATTATATAAAAATAAATACGAAGAAGTATATGTAACAGTATTTAAAAAACAAAGTGAGTTGATAGATATATTTAAAAGTTTTGGTTTTGATATAAAAGGTAAAAAATTAAATGATGAACTTGTATTGATAAGGGCTCTTTTTGGAAATGGCGACATAAGGAAGTGTTATCCTTTTATCAGTTGGAATAATAATACAGTAGGTAAATACCTAATAATAGAAGAAAAATGGCATGATAAATTAATTCCTGAAGGATTATTAAAAGGAGTTGAACAAGGAAAGGATTATAATATATCTAGTAAAGGAATTTCAAAAGTATATATTTCGTTTGCGTCTAATATCAAAGAAATATATAAAATAGGTGATGTTTTAGCTATATATAGAAAAGCTACTGAAAATGCTGCCTATAAAAGTGCAGTTACTGGATTAGGTGTTTGTGAAAAAATTATTGAAATTAGGAAAAATTATCAAAATATTGTTTCCTTTAAAGAGTTTTTGACTTTAATAGGAAATAAATCAGTTTTTGAGCGAAAAGATCTTGAAGAATTTTATCTAAATAATAGATTGAAAAACATTACCATAATAAAATTTATAACAAGCATATCATTTGGAGAAGGAAATAACGTTAATTATAAAAACTTAAAAAAACATGATTTATGGCCAAATTATTACCCAACGAATAAAAATTTAGAATATAATGAAATATTAAAGATTATAGAAATAGGAGGTAGTAATGTGCAGAATATTATTATCAATAAAACCTGAATATGTAGAAAAAATTATAAATGGTAAAAAAACTTTTGAATTTAGGAGGAATATACCTAGAAGAAAAGTGGATGTAGTAGTAATATATTCAACTTACCCAGAAAAAAAAATAATAGGTGAATTCACAGTAAAAGAAATTCATAAAGAAAAGATTGATGATTTATGGCAAAAAACACAAGGAAATCAAGGGATATCGTTATCAAATTATGAAAAGTATTATAATGGTAAAGAAATAGGATTTGCTTATGAAATAGATAAATTAACAATATATGAACTTAAGAAAACTTTATCAGATTTTAAAATTAGTTATGCTCCACAATCATTTATTTATTTAGATTAAAAATAAATTAAGTAATTTACCTAACTTGTTTTTTTCATTTTATAGTTTTATATAAATTTTCATATTCATTTTATGTCAATAAATAATTCATAAATAAAATATATTTCAATATCAAAAATATTGATTATATTTCTTGTCTTAATTGTATTTTTCATAATAGTTCCTAAATATATTTGACAAAGAAATATTAAATGTGAGAATGATAATAAATGAGATTGCTACGCATTTATGTAACATTTTATTGAATATTAATAATTTTTTTAGAATTTTATATCCAGAAAATAAAAAATAACTAGTAACTTAGTTCCTGATTTAACAAGAACGTAGTGAGATGATGCTTTAAAAGAAGTTAAACTTATAAAGCATAGCATTTACTAGGTCTTATGAGTTTGATTTCATTTTTAATTTTAAAAAAATATAATTGACACTAAGGAACATGATATAATATATACAGTTTGAGTAAATAATAAAGAAGGTGGTATTTTATGAATGAGAATTTATAAATAATCAACTTAAACTCCAAGAAGAAAAAGGTAAAAAGAAGTAATAGAACAGTATCAGATTTAGTATATGCGTTAGTAATCGGTAGTATAACTAAAATTGAGTTTGATAAAAAATATTCAAATATATATCATGCATAATCCAATAGATTATCAAAATTGGAAAATTCATGTTAAGCATATTTTAATAATGATAAAAAATTAATTGAATTTGGTATTAAAATGAAAACTTAATAGATATGTTACAATGATGGTAAAATATAGTAACACGGGAAATAAGGAGAGGAAATGAAACCAGTATATACAGACTTGCATATTCACACTTCTAAAAATGCAGATGAATTGAGTGTAAAGTATGATTGTAAAACGTTGATAGAAAAGTTAAAAGAATTCAGTAAAGCAGAAAGAATTATGATTTCATTAACTGACCATAATGTTATTAATAGGTGTGCGTATGAAGAAATAGTGAACAATCACAATGAAATTGATTTAATAGTTGGTGTTGAATTACATATAAGTAATTATAGTGAATGTGATCCGTACCATTGTCATATGTATTTCAATATTGAAAAAAATGAAATACTTTGTAAGATAGATAAAATCAATTTAATCCTAAAAACTTTATATCCACGTAAAATGATTGAAAAAGGAAATGAGGTACCTACACTAGAAGAGTTAGCAAAAGAATTTGATGAATATGAATATTTACTTCTACCACATGGTGGACAATCACATCGTACGTTTGATAAGTCAATACCTGAGGAAATAAAATTTGATACAGTGATGGAAAGAAATATTTATTTTAATCAATTTGATGGTTTTACATCACGTAGTAATAAGCGCTTAGAAAGAACTAAAAATTACTTTAATAGACTAGGAATTTCGAGTTTTATAAATTTGATTACATGTAGTGATAATTATGAACCCTCGGTTTATCCACAAACTAAATCTGATATAAAAGAGGATTTTGTTCCAACGTGGATGCTAGCAGAACCAACATTTTCTGGATTACGTCTTTCTCTATCAGAAAGTACAAGGTTGGTCTATAAAAAAGACAAACCAATATTTAATAAAGACTATATAAAATCTGTAAAATTAAATAATGACTTAATTGACATTGATGTTAATTTAACTGAAGGTTTAAATGTTGTTATAGGTGAGTCCTCTAGTGGAAAAACATTATTTATGGATAGTCTATATAAAAAATTAAAAGATCTTTTACCTAATGAAGACAATATATACAATAAATATAAAGTAGAAAACTTAAAAGTTGATAACCCTGTAGGCTTTAAACCTCATTATATTCATCAAAACTACATAACAAAGGTTATTGATGAAAAATATGATGAAGGTATTGATAAAATTGATATTTTAAAAACCACTTTTGGAGACGCAGAAGAACTAG
>JBKDZV010000114.1:0-12947 GCA_047971455.1 Mycoplasmatales bacterium
TACTAATAAGTAATAATGGTTTAATAATTATTTTACGAATAAAAAAATACATTACATACATTAAACTTAAAAATAAGATTAAAACAATGGAACCAAAAACGTATAAAATATAAGTTATATCATTAACAATGTTTGGATTTAAACTTAAAGAAACTGTCATATTTCGAATACTTAATAAAAATTCTCCATTATTATTATTAAATTTAAGTGTTACCATATTTAGTGGAGTTTGTAAATTCTTTTCTTGCATAACTATTTGTAATATTTCATTACCTTCTTCTTGATTTTGAACTATAGAAAATCCTTGAGCATATGAATGTTTTAACAAGTCTTTTAATGTATCATCAAGATGATTTTCATAATAATTATAAACGTTTTTATATTTAAAAGTATAATAATTTTTCCGCACAATCCATAAAGAAAAAGCAAAAACAATTACATATAATAACGTTATAGAAAAAATTATAATAAAAAAACTATTTTCGATTTTCTTGGGCTTCATAATAATATCCTTGACCACGTTTAGTTTTAATTAAATCTTTATCTTCATCTAATTTAGTACGTAAATTTGAGATTGTTACTTCCACAATTTTTTCACTCATTTTCATATTTCCATACCAAACTTCATTTAATAAATCATATTTTGAAAAAACGGTTTTAGGAAATGAAGTTAAAAGTTGCACAATTTCAAATTCTTTTTCTGTTAATTCATAACGACGATTTTTAATTTGCACAATGTATTCTTTTTTATCTAAAATAATATCTTCATCCGTAAATTTATATTTACTTTTAAATAAATTCACTACTTTTTTATCTAAAATCTCAAAATTAACCGGTTTAACAATATAGTCAATAATATTTAATTTATAAGCATCTATAATAAATTTTTCTTCTCCTACTGCACTTAAGACATAAGTATCAATAAATAAATTATTATCTTTTAAATACTTTAATAAAATATCTCCATTACCACCAGGCATCATAATATCTGTGATAATTAAATGAAAATTATGTTCTTCTAATTGTTCAATTGCTTTATGAGCATCTGTAGCTTCTACTACTTTATATTTTTGTTCTAACATAGATTTAATTCCTAAACGTAATAAATCATCATCTTCTACTATTAATATTTTATAATCCATTTTTCTCCTCAGTAAAATTTTATAATATCGTGGTTAAATATTAGTAAATCTCTTCTTTGATATTTTTCTAAAAAAAAGTATGAATAAATTATTCACACCTTTAATGTATTACCTAATATTTAGTTATACTTCATAATCAGTAATTGCTTCAAGAATAAAGTTAGTTAGTTGTTCTAATAAATTTTGAATTTCAGTATAAAAGTTTGTATCAGCTTCTAATGTATCTACTTCTTGTGTTTGAACTTCTTTAGTTTGTAGCTCTTGAGCATTTAATGGCGTATTAAACATCCCTACACTTACTATAAAGAACATTAATATTATAATAATTTTTCGCATTTTTCTCCTTTAAAATAATTATTTTACTTTATTATATCAAATTATTAACTTTTTTTGATTAAATATATTATAATATATTTTGATTAAAGTGTTTAATACTTATTTTAAAAATTTTAGGAGGAGCAATGCGTAAACTTTTAAATCTTAAATTAAATCTTCCCTTAATCATAATTTTTCTCTTTTTAGGAAGTATTTCATTGATAACTTTAAAGAATATTAACCCTTTACTTAGTGAAAATATTATGTATATTAATTTTTTCAAAAAACAGCTTGTTGGCTTTAGTTTAGGACTTATTGCAATTTTTATTATTTTTAATGTTAATTTAAAAAAAGTAATTAAACTTATTAATTTTTTTTATTTTACCTTAGTTATTATGTTACTTATCTTAGCGGTAAATCCACCAATTATTGGTGATTTTTTTGTTAATTCAGCTAATGGAGCTAATGGTTGGTTTAAATTATTTAGTCCTAGAATATCTTTTCAACCAGTAGAATTTTTTAAAATTTTTTTAATTTTAAAATTAGCCATGATTTCTAAAATTCATTTATCCAATAATACTAAAGATCGTTATTTATTACAAAACTATGTACTTTATGGATATTTGCCTATTTTCTTAGTTTTAAAAGAGCCCGATCTTGGAGGAACAGTTTTATTAGGTTTTGCGGCTTTTATGATGATGTTATGTTCTTTAAAAAATTCAAAAAATGTTAAACGCTTTTTAATATTAATAATCGTTATTATCTTGTTAGCTACTTTATTAATTTTTAGTACAACTTTTAGAGAAATTATTGTTAAAATTACGCCAATTCAAAGTTATCAATTAGAAAGAATTGATTCTTGGACTGATCCTTTTACGACTGATAAGGGCTTTCAACTTTCACAATCATTAATGTTGATGGGTTCTAGTGGATTATTTGGTCATGGAGCTGGTTATGATTTATTAACAATCCCTGAAGCACAAACTGATTTAATTTTTGTATCGGCTGTAGCTTTTTGGGGCGTTATTGTTGGAATTTTAATAATTTTTAGTTATTTATTGATGCTCTTACAATTTTTTAAAATTGCCCTTTATCAAAAAGATATCTTTTATAAATTTATTATGATTGGTATTAGTTCTTTATTTTTTTTACAAGTTTTTGAAAACATTGGCATGATGATTGGACTTTTACCCATTACTGGAATTGTCTTACCTTTTATGAGTTATGGAGTTAGTGCTTTATTAACTTATTGTGTTTTATTAGGTTTAGCTTTAAATATTTCAAAAGAAACAATATTTCAAAAGAAAAATTACTTAGGTGAATAACCATTAAAGTTTCAAATTATGAAAAAAGATAAAAACTTAAATAGTTTTTATCTTTTTTTAATACTAAAATATAATACTCTTTTAAATTTTCCAACAACAGCTTTTTCCTATATATTTTTAAATTTTGTTTCTAAAAAATACAAAACTACATCTTCATTATTAGTTTTAGTATGATGAGTTGCCAAAACTTTAACCTGTTCCATGGCATTTTCCATCGCTACTGCATATTTACAAAATTCAAACATAGACAAATCATTCTCAGCATCTCCAAAACATATAAATTCATTATAATCACTATTTTCTTTTTGAGCAATGATTTTCAATCCATGTCCTTTTGAAGAATTTTGAGGAGTTATTTCAATTAGGTGAGGAATAGAAGAAAAAAAATTAAGTGTTTTATCATAATTTAATACCTTTTCTTTTAATATTTCATATTTTTGGGCCACAACTTCTGCTGTATCAAATAGCACTATGTTAGGTGTTTCTTTTATATAATTGTAATTTAGCTCTACTTTCCTCGTTTTACTACTACGTTCTAAAATTGGAATTTTTTTAGAAACTCCCATATAATTTTCATCATAAGTTGCTAAACTTTGAACCTCATCAACAACTAATTTAGCAATATTTGTTACTTGTTCTTTAGTAAAAAATCCTTGATAAAGTTGTTCTAATACTTGATTTTGATATCGATAAACCTGGCTTCCATTATAAGCTACAATATAACCATGATATTGTGCTAAGTTTATTTTATCAGCAACCCACATTATTCCGGGTAAACTTCGGCCAGAACATAAAACAACTTTATAACCTTGTTGTTGTAAGTCAATTAATTTATTAACTAATTTCTCTGTTATTTCTCCATTAGCATTTAAAATAGTACCATCAAAATCAAAGACCAAATATTTTATTTTATTAATTATTATTTTTTTCCTTTATATCTTCTAATTTATAATCACAATATACTATTCCATTTTCATAATATGTTGTTAAAATTGAATCCTTATGATATTCACCTAATTTATAACTAGCATCTAATTTTACTGTTTCATACCCTTTGGTTTTTTGGTTAATAATTAAATCTAAACGACCTTTTTTCGATTTTTTTCCATGATCAGTTACTGGATTTTTAAAGACATCATATATTTTTCCAGACTTTTGAATAGCTGAACATTTAATGGCAAATTTATGAGTATCTCTATTTACAGAAGATTTTTCATTACCTTGTAATAAGGCACCTCCCATACCAAAAGCGATATTATCAGCTGCATAATTATTTTCTTTCATCATTTTTAAAATATCATATATTTCATTAAAATTAACACCATCTCCTTGGATTAAGGCAACATTTTGTAAAACTTTATAACCTTTAGTATTAATCTGATATCCATAAGATACTTCTAATTTTTTTAAAGCCATTAAAATATTACTTTTAGCATCTCCACTATCAGGGCGAATTACTAAAGTAGAATTTTGTTTAGTTATTTGTTCTTTTAACTCTCCCCACATATCTACCGCATTAAGAAAATCGTAACTATCTGATACGCAAGCAAATAGTGGATAATTAGGGGCAAACATTTCAATAATATGCTCAAAAGCCATTTTTTCGCTAGTACTATCACTTCCCCAAGCTGTAATAGTTGAATGTTCAGTTGCGGGTATTGAAAATCCACTCATTGTACTATGATAGTATTTTCGCCCATACATAATTGCTCCAATAGTATCTGTTCCTGAAAAATTAGTTAAATGAGCTAAACCACCAAGTGAACCACTTTCTTCTGAAGCAGCACCACGATAACCAAAATCATGTAACATAAAAGGTAATTTATCTAAATTATCACAAGTTTGATTCATAAAATCTTGAATCATTTGATAAATATTATAACTTAAAGTTGCTACTGTTGTTGGATACCATACTTTCATTAATAAAGTTTCAGCCCAACCAACTAACCAAAATAATTCTTCATCAGTTGATTCGATAGTCATTAAAACATTTCTTCGCGGGATAAAGCTTCCTTCAGGAACTGCTCTAATTTTTAAAGGAATATTTCCTTGATGGTGATTAACGATTCGCATCCAACCAGCATGATCAAATGGTACTCCGTGAAGTTGTAGCACTTCTTTAGCTTCTTCAACCATTTCTTTCGTAACCTTTATTGTTAAATATTCCTTAATTAAATATTGTAATCCAAAAAATTTAACAGCAGGTAATAAAACACTATTTTCTGTTCCACCTCGTGATTCTAGGTAACTATGTAAATACGTAGTATCTTTTGGATATTGCCACGGATGGGAATATTTATATGAATCAGACATTAAAATTATATTTTTCATTTTCTTCTTTCCTTTACATTTTATAAACCCAGTATATTATACCACATTTTACCTTTAATTTTAAAGTATCTTATCAACTATCTAAAGAAATAAAAACAAGAATAACCTTGTATAGTGTAACAAAAAAATGTATACAAAAGGTTATTCTTATGAAGTATTATATCACTATAAAAGAGAATTTATTTACTAGTTTAAAAGATTTAATTTTATTAATAAATTAGAAAATCAAGAGTATTAAGGTTTAGTTATATATTCAAAGTTACTGTATTTTCATCTAAGTAATTTTGAGCAAAGTCATCTATATATCCATAGAGCTATTTTAACATAATTTACTTTTTATTTTACACATTTTAAAACCTTTATTTATTCTCATAATCAATAAGCAACTTATCTTATTTATTTTTACTTTAAATTTTTATAAAATTTAAAAACTTCTTGTAATTTGCAGCTTTATTTTACTCTTAATGTTTTTTTTGATAACGTTTTTTATATAAATACATAAATATCTTATACATAAATGGATTTGTTGAAATATCCCAAAAACCTGGGTATTCAACTATTATATTTGAGAATTTTTTTTTGAATAAGTAAATAGGATAAAGTGGATCATTTTTATACTCTTTTCCTGCTACTATTCCCCAAAAATCATAATAACTTATCTTATTTTGAGCAGCATCTAAAAAAATAAACTCCATTAAAGCTTCTTTAAGTCCTAAGGTTTTGTAATCATAATTAAGGCCTGTAAACATATCGTAGCCAATATTATTGTACATTCCACTTAAATGTCCTAATACAACTTCTTTATCAATATATTTTTGGGCTAAAGTTAATAATTCTTTATTTTTTGGTGTATTACTTCCAGCATATTTTATAGTTGCATATTCTAAAAATTTATCTTTATTTATTTTTACTAAATACAAATTAATATTTGAACATTCACATAGTTTTTGGTAATAATCCAAATTCATAACTCCAATTTGATTTTTTTGAGCATTTAACTTATGTAAGCGATAAAATTCTTGAATATCAGTGCTACTTTTATTACTTTTTATAATTTCAATTCCAATTTCTTTGGCAGTTTTAATTGCTCGTTTTACTGAACGATTAAACTGCTTTTTAATTGTTTCTTCATCTTTTGTATCAACTAACATACTCCACTGCGGAGAACGACCCATATAATTAGGATCAATTTTAACTTCTAAATAACTACTTTGTCTTAACTTTTCTTTTAAATTATTATCATAAGGAAAATTTGGTAAGGCATCTTTTTGTTCTAATAGTTCAAATTCAGCATTATAAAAATTAACCGCAATATTTAAATCAATTCTAAAAAATAAAAAGTTATTTTTTTTTAAATAACTTTGCATTGCCTCTTTAAACTCGCTTAATATTGTTTTATTTGTAACATCAAAGTTTAAACCTTTAATTGTTATTCCCATCTTTTTTTTAAAATAAGGAATAATTTCAATTAATAATTGAATTGTTCCAATTATCTTTTCTTCAGCAAATAATCCCAATATTTTTACATCATCATAATTAATATTTCTAATTTGCGTTATTTGCGTAGTTTGAAATAAATTATAATTTGGTAATTGTTTATTAAATTCTTCATACTCTGCAAATGTTATTTCTTTTACTTCCATAAAACTCCTAAAGTCTGTACTATATCATACTATATATTTAATAAATTCCTTAATAAATAATTATTACACTATAGTCAATTTACATGATTAATATTTTTTTATTTAACATACTTGTTAAATATTACGCCATTATTCACTCTTTTGTTCATAATTTTAGCTATCTTCATTTTTGAAATATTTTATATCCCAAATACGCTAATTCTTATATAAATAAAATCTTAATACTATTATAGCTTTATTTTTTATTTTTTACTAATAAATTATACTATTTTTTAGCAAACTTATCTACTTAAAACTAAAATATTAATTTCAAACTACTTTACGCTATTATTATACTTAGATTTAACATTATTCTGAATATTTCATTATGAGATAATTTTCTTACATTAATTATTTCATCTTAAATAGTCGCTTCTTTATTCACTTTTTATAATGTTGCTATGTTCTTATTTACTCTTAAAAGCCTTCAGCTATTTCAAGTAAAAAATTTACTTGAGCTACTGTCAAAAAAATAAAATTATATATAAAATCAAAACATTATCTAGCTTTTTACTATCTTTACCAATTATTAATAATTTTAGATTTTTTCATTATTTTTCTTTAAATCTACAAACTACTTATGTTGTGCTTTATTTTAGTCTTTAATTTTTAATAAATTAAAAAATAGCTTATCAAACATTAATTCTTTAATTAAAGTTTGCTCTTTAGTTGCAATCTTTTTTAATTCTTTTAAAATTATGCGTCTAGTATATTTAGTATAGTGCATTTCTTTTTCAAAATGCATCACATTATTACGATAAATATAGGCATTTAAAACACTTTTATCTTTATTATATTTATGAACTCGTAAAGTTATTAAAATGTGTATTGTTTCAATATATTTTTCAGCTAATTCTTTTTTTTTTACTTTATAATCTTTTTGTAAATTATAAAGACTTTTAGTATTAAATCCTTGAATTTTATTTAACGTATTAATATTTGTTGTAAACTTCATTTGATTAAAAATCGAAAATATTTCTTCTTGTTTATGAATTACATTTTGATATTGAATATTTAAATAATTCTTTATACTTTTGCTTAAATTTTTTTTATCAAAATGACCAGTAATCAATTCTACTGCTAATAAATTTTGTTCAAAAATCTTAGTATTAAGATATTTACTAAGATTTTTTACATTATTATTTAACGCACGTTTAATGGTTAATAGTTTTAATAAATAAGTAGCATTAATTTCTTTATTTACTGGAGATAGATATTTCATTATCTTTGGTGAATTTTGTAATTTAGCAAAATAAGTTTTTTTATATTCATAAATATCTTTACTCGATAAAATTGGTTTATTGTTATAAGATTTTTTTAATTGTTTATGTTCTAAAAATTTTAAAAATTTAGCGATTGAAAATTCATTATCTTGTTTTTTTAAAAAATATAAAATAAATAATTGATTATAACTTAATAAAATACAATTATCTTTATTTAAAGGAACTTTTATTTCTAAAAGTCCACAATTACCACTTAAATAATCAGCCGTTACTTTAATATCCAAATCAGTAAAAAAGGTTAATTCTTTTTCACTTAAAGTATTTAAAGAAATATATTGCGCAATTAACAATTGATATTTTTTAGCAAGTGATACATCTAACCCTACTAAATAACGTTGTAAAAAAGTTAATTTATTATTATAAACAGTATAGCCAAAATATTTATTTAAATATTTACGATATTCAATAACGTTGCTATCTTGTGAGAAAAAATAAGTTTGATAATCTAAAATAGTTTGTTGGCTAGTAATATCTTGAATATAAGTACTATATTTTTCTAATAGCTTTTCACTTAATAATAAAGTAATAATTCTTTGAATATCTTGTTCTTTTTGAGCAAGAGTTTTCAAACGAATTAAAGGAAACTTATGAAGTTCAATGCGTGAAGCATCATCTAATAAGTAATTACGATATTCATAAATTAAATCAATAGTTTCATAAACAGTATATGGATATTTAGCATAAAATTTTTCATAAAATTGCTTACGATAATTAAAGTATTTAGTAAAGTAATGCATTTTATGTTTTTTTTGTAACTCATTTTTTAAACTATTTTCCAAATTAAGCTGGTTATAATTTAAGTTTGATTTATCTTCTAGCACTGCTTTTAAAATTATTTTATTATAAATATCAACACGAATAAATGTGATAAAGTAACCATAATAGGCTCGCTTATAAGTTTCAAATTGTTGCATATTTCTCCTAATATTTAGTAAAATTTTTAATAAATTCTAATACATATTGATATTTAATACGTTCTTGTTCTAATCTAATATTTTCTCCAAAAATAATTTTCATCAATATAACGTTGTAATTGTTCTGACATAACTTCAACAATTTTCCAAACATGATTACTTCCATCCAGCCAATCATCTACAATACTATCTAAACTAATATTATTAAATTCTTCTTTAAGTTCATCTAATTCCCCTAATTTATCCAAAATACTATTTAATTCATCTTGTGCTGATCTGGACATTAAAAACTCAAAAAAGTCTTTAAAGCTTTTTCCTTGCTCAGAATTATAAATATCATTTTAATTAGAAAAATAATCACCAATTAATTCTCCTTTAATTTTATCCCAACTGGCTATTTTTTGTCTAGTATTTTTATTTAATTCACGAAAATTTTGTTCTACTGCTCGAAAATCAGACAATATTTCTCGTGCCATCAATGAGGCTTGGAAAAATCTTTCTTTTACTTGATTTTAGCTAAAATTTTAATTTTCCCATTTTTTACTTGTTGAATTTCCACTTCAAGTTCTACTTTTTTTCACTCCAATTCTGCTATTCTTTTTTGCGGATCAGTTTCTGTTTTTTCTACTAACTGGTTTGAAATATCAAATATAGTAATTAATCTTGATTCTGTACCTATAAAGTTATTTTCTTTTAAAGTTGTCAATCATTCTATTGCCTTTTAGGCTGTCGATGTTAAATCATATTGAACTTCATCAATATTATTAGTATAAAATCATCTTAACCAACTAGTTGTATCATTAGACCATTCTTTTAAATATTCTATTACCGTTTTTTGCTTTCTAATTCTGTTTTTTCTACTTCTAATACATATTCTAACTCCCCTATTAAAATACTTTCTGAAACTTGTCTAACATTATTGAAAGTAAATTGTTTATATAAAAAGGAAATTATAAACGAAGAATTTATTGCTGTTAATATACGCCGTGCTGGATGGGTTTTTCTGATATATTTTAACGATTCATATGACATATATTCTAGTTCATCAGCCACTATCTACTCCTAAATATTTAAATATTTACTTTCAATTATTATATACTAAATATTTAGAGTTTTGTAAAAAAATAATCAAATTATATTTTTAATCATGATTTTTATGAAAATATATATATTCATTAAAAAATTTTATTATTAAAATTCTTTATTTATTAACTATTTTCAAAATTTAACTATTCTTTATTATATAATTAAAATACCAAAATCTGCTTGTATAAGTTTGATTAACATTATAAATAAAATTTTTTTGAACTTCTTGTAATAAATAATATAAATTAATTAATACATGTTATTTTAATAATTTAATAATTCTTCACCATTTAAAAAATAAAATAAAAGAACATGTTTCAACCCATCATCCAAACTAACTTTAAACTTATCATGACTTATTATTATTTTCTTATAATGATCTCTAATTTTTAAAAGTGATCTTTACTCTTATTCTTTAGTACTTTCATGTCCCTCTAATAAATAAGTTACTTGAATATATAGTGTTTCTATAGTATTCTTAGTAACAAAATCTACTTCAAGAAAATTATTTTTTCCAACAAATAGTTCATATCCACGATATTTTAGTTCATTATAAACTATATTTTCAATTACTCTTCCTATATCTGTTATAGTGTCTGCAACTAGTTTTTTAAATACTATATCTGTTAAATAATACTTACCAAAATTTTTTAGTATTTGTTTGCCATTAATATTATAATTTTTAACTTTTGTTACAAAAAATGCTTCTTCCAAAGCATTTAAGAGTTCATAGACCTTTGTAATTGTTACTCTACAATCATTTTGCTTAAATAATTAACTAAATTTTTTACAAATATTTCTGTACTAATATTATGTAAAGTGTATTGGTTCTTATCATTTTTGGTCAACAAGACCAGAATAATATTTTTAATCTAAATAATTAAAAACTACATTACCCATTATTATAGTTCCTTTACATGATTTTGTTGTTAATTTCATTGTAACAAAAGGAATTACTTTTTTGTAAATATTTTGCACCATTTGGGTAAAAAGAAAAATAAGCAAGAACTCGCATGATTACAACTTCTTGCTTATTTTTTTACAAACTTATAAATACTTCAGATATTGCACTTTGTTTAAACTCCATCATAACTAGAGGTAATCTATTAATAAATATTACATTATTAAATCGTGCAGTTTTACCATCTATTACTTTACTTACTAATCCTTGTTTTTTCATTGATTTTGACACCTTTTATCTGGAACTAGTTAATTCAGGAAACGTTTCCTTTAATCTGACATCTATTTTTCTTGAACCACATATTTTATAATTATTATTAAATACTATTTTAACCTTATCATCAAAGTTAAGTTGTGCTTCATCAATTATTATTTCTTTGTTTATAACTTTATAATAATAACTTCTTGACACATCAAATAATTTGCACATCCTATCTATTCTAAATTTATTTATGTTTTTACTAATAAACTCTGTTCTTTTGAGAATATTAGTGCTGCTACCTTTAAAATATCACGCTCCTTTTTCAGTATTTTATTTTCTTTTTTTAATTTTCTAACCCCTTTTTGTTCTTCTGTAAATAAATTATCAGCTTTAATAGTATTTGTTTTAGAATCATATTTTTTAATTCATTGGGATATAGTATTGTTTGGAACTCCGTATTCTCTTGACACTTCTGATTGAGTTTTACCTACTTTTACTAAACTTACCATTTTTAACTTAAATTCTTTTTCATATTAATTTCTATCAGTATTTCTCCTTTTTTATATTTTAGCTTTTCTCTTTTCATTAGTGTCCACTATATTATAGCCAATTCATATAACTAAAGAGTTTAAAACGCTAAACAAAGAAATGCTGCAATACTTCTTAGTAATGATGTAATTTAAAGAATATAGAGCTTTACAAGCTCAAACTGGCTACAATACTTCTTAGTAATTATGTAATAAGAAGTTAAAAGAGGAGAAAAAATAGGATTAGTAGGCTGCAATACTTCTTAGTAATTATGTAATGCAATTGGGGAGAAAAATTTAGGAATAAGTTACGAGCTGCAATACTTCTTAGTAATTATGTAATAGATGAAGCATTACAGATGGTTGAAACATTTGCTTTTGGCTGCAATACTTCTTAGTAATTATGAATTTGTTCCTCCATCTACTACCAACTTAACAAATGGCTGCAATACTTCTTAGTAATTATGTAATGGAGTATACAGCAAGACCTTAGATGATGATTTAGCTGCAATACTTCTTAGTAATTATGTAATCAAATTATCCATTATGGTATGATAGAAATGTGAGCTGCAATACTTCTTAGTAATTATGTAATATATTAAGACAAATGAACCCTTAAATAGATTAATTAAGCTGCAATACTTCTTAGTAATTATGTAATAAATGACTAATTTAAAAGATCTATATGTAATGGGCTGCAATACTTCTTAGTAATTATGTAATTATTTCTTTTGATATGTTCATTTTTCTCCTTTTTTATTGCTGCAATACTTCTTAGTAATTATGTAATAAATAGAAGGTATAGGAACGCCAGCAACTCGTGGTAGGCTGCAATACTTCTTAGTAATTATGTAATGGCGAACCATTACAAAAAATGGAGGTAAGCGGTTCGCTGCAATACTTCTTAGTAATTATGTAATTGAAATTAATACCCTTTGGGTAGAAGAAAGTTTGATGGAGCTGCAATACTTCTTAGTAATTATGTAATAAATTTAAAACAAGCAACATTAGAAGATTATTCAAACGCTGCAATACTTCTTAGTAATTATGTAATACTAAAAAAGGAAAAGTGATAACAGGAGGTAGTGCTGCAATACTTCTTAGTAATTATGTAATAATATTACGACATAGTACAACAAGGAGAAACAACAAGCTGCAATACTTCTTAGTAATTATGTAA
>JBKDZV010000115.1:0-2599 GCA_047971455.1 Mycoplasmatales bacterium
GGGTGCTCTATATCAAACCCTAGTTACTGGGAACATTACCTAAAAGTTTTAGTCCCCTTCGTTTTCGGGGTGCTCTATATCCACGTTGACCACGCCAGCAATTGTAGTACGAAGTTTTAGTCCCCTTCGTTTTCGGGGTGCTCTATATCTACTCATCATATCTTTAAAAGTCAAGATTGGTTTTAGTCCCCTTCGTTTTCGGGGTGCTCTATATCCTCATATAAATAAAACCTTTATTTTATTATAGTTTTATATATTATTTTAAGATATTTTCTTTTATTTTTTTATACTATTACTGCTAATTTTTTTAATTTTCTTAGTTTTTTTCAGTCTATTTCTTCGATATAGAATACCACCGAAAACGCAAGGAACTATTTCCTCTAATAAATTATACTATTTTTTATAAAATTTATCTCTTAAAGTTTAAATATAAGCATAATCATTATTCTTATTATATTATACCTATAATAGCTATTATTATACCTAATATAGCTATAAATATTTCAATATGAGATAATTTTCTTTCATTAATTATTCCATATTGAATAGCCATTTCTTCATTCACTTTTTCATAATGTTTATATACTCCTATTTTCTTTTGAAAATGATCATATATTTCAAGTGGAAGATTTTCCTGCGATACTTCATAAAAATAAAATTGTGTAATAAAATCAAAATATTCTCTATATCCTTTACTATCTTTACCTGTCATTAAGAATTTTAAATAATTTTTAACTCCTATCATTTTTCTTTTAAAATAATTATTTGAAATACTTTCTTTATTCTTTAAACTATTTTGAAATAAAATCATACCTACTTTTTGAATTAATGCTAACTTGATAAATAATATATGTTTATTACCAACTACATTATTTGCATTATTTATACTTATTCTTGCATATAAATTTTTATTTAGAAGATACATTGAATTTTCTTTTTTATTATATATATTATTTTTAACTACATCCATAAAATATTCTTCTGTCACATCATACTTATCCATTTCATTTATTTGAATTAATAGTGAGTCTTTTCTTTCTTTATATTTTATTTCTTCTTTTATTTCACTTAGTATGTCTTTGTTAGCTAAATTCAGTAAAATAAAACTTTTATAACCCAACGGATAAGAAATAATGTTCAGTTCAGAAGTATTCTTAGTATTCTTAGTATTCTTAGTATTTAATAATAAGTTCTTCAAATTTGTTGGATTGTCTTCTTTTTTAGAAAATACATATTTTATTGTATCTTCTATTTGAATATATGTTTCAAATTCTTTACCATATAATCCTGATTTATTACGAGTAAATAACTTTAAATTTTTTATATACTTTTCATCCTCTACCTTTAATTCAATTCTAACTAATAATATATCACTTATTATTTTACTAGAATTCACCTTAATAACATCTATTTCAAAAGCGTTAATTACAAATTCATTTTCTTTACCTTCGTATTTAATAACATATTTAGCCTTTTCTAATTCCTCTTCTTTTATTACTTGATAAGATTTTATTACCGTACTTAAAAACTTATTTACATTACCATGAAAATATTCAGTATCTTTTTGAGACTCTATTTCTTTTAATTTAATTTCACCTTTTATTTTAACTTCTAATGGTAATATTATATTCACTAACATCTTTCTCTCACTTTTTCATAGTTTTAATATTCTTGTTTTTTTGCTTACTATTTTCTCTTTAAAGCTTAATTTTCCACTTATAATGTCTATATTTTCATAACTATTTTCTGTAATTAATAAACTTCTAATATTTGAACCAGTTGGTCCTGCTAATATTAAATCTCTTTTTAACAAATAATATTTATCTTTCGTTTTAATTGTTTTCACATATACAGATTCCTGTAACATAACAAATCCTACTGATAATATATATTTTCTAAATCTCATATATTTATTGTTTTCTTGTTTATTAGAATTTGGTATATCGTAAAACAACAACATTACATATCTAGTATTCATATAACTCACTATCTGTTATTGGAAAAGTAATATCTTTTATTTCTTTATTCATATATTTAGCGATTTGATCAATATAAATATTTAAGCAATCTACATATTCAAGGTTACTATTGTTATATTTTACTTTTTGAAAAATTACTCTTTGCAAATAACTTCTTTCTTCTGATGTAAAATTATCATCTTTAATAACGAAATGAAAAGTTACATAATCTACTAGTGGTCTAAACACTTCTATTATATCATCAGCTAAATTATAGTTATTAAATTGGCTTTTATGCCAAAGACCTAATGGCGGTATTAAGCCTTTGGCTATTATTGTTTGTTTAATTATTCCACGTAAAATAGCATACCCATAATTTAAGGATGTATTAATCTCATCATTTTCAAATTTAACAAAATCATTCCCAAATAACTCATTAAAATATATTTTTGCTACTTTTGCTACTATATAATCAAAATTATCAATATTTATATTTTTTTGTTATTAATCGAAATATAAAATAATAGAAATATCTTAATATAAAAAATAAAATAAATCTACTTGATTATTAATTTTTTGAAATAATATTATTTTGAACAATTTTGTTTTACTACAATAACTCAAAGCTAATTATTCTTCTA
>JBKDZV010000116.1:0-53613 GCA_047971455.1 Mycoplasmatales bacterium
CTTGTTGGATATTACATAAATAAATACTACTTTTAAAATTAGATAAACTAACATCATAATACTGTTCTATTACGATAGAAAAATATTCAAACCCAATTTTAAAATTAGCAAATGGTGTGAATAAAAACTTTTTAATTTCTTGATTTTTTCTCTCTGATGTAATATATTTTAATTCTGGTAGCATTTTTAGACATAAATCCCAAGTTTCCTTAACAATTGTAAATCCTAATTGAGCTGAAAAGCGAATTGCTCGTAAAATTCTTAAAGGATCTTCCGCAAATTTTAAACTAACATGTCTTAGTTGTTTTTGTTTTAAGTCTTCTTGACCATGATAAAAGTCTAATAAAACATTTTGCTTAATATCGTACATTAAAGCATTAATTGTAAAATCTCGACGCTTAGCAGCTGTTTTTAAATCCATATTAGGGTCAAGATTTATCATAAAATCTTGATGCTTAATTCCGATTTTATTTTCTTTACGCGGAATAGTAAACTCTGCTGAAGTATTTTTAAGACTAAATACCCCAAAATTACTTTGAATCTTAGCTTCAGCTCCAAAAATATTTTGTAATTTTGTAAATGATAAATGATAAACTTCAATATCTAAATCTTGTGGTGTTTTATTTAATAAATAGTCTCTAACATAGCCTCCTACAAGATAAGATTGACCTTGATTAGCCAAAATAATATTTAAATATTTTTGGACCTTACTATCAGTTATTAAAATTGGAACCATATTAATCCTATTGTCCAAAATATTAATATTAAATAATTAATATTTGCAAATTTTTGTTTATTTATTTTATGTTTAAAAATATTCATTGCAAATATGGCTCCATAACAACCACCAATAATAGCTAAACTTAACAAAGTTTGTTCACTAATTCGTTGTTTATTACGTTTAGCTTTAATTTTATCAACTAGATAAATTAAAAAACTTAATAAATTAATAAGTAAAATATATATTATTAAAATTTTAAGCATTATCAGCTCCTAAAGCAAAATAACTTAAATCCTTAAGAAGGTAAGTAGGTTGCAAGTCTTGTTTTGTTACATATTGTAAAGAACTTACTCCTCCCTCAACAAAAATTGTATGAATACCATTATTTAAACCAAATAAAATATCAGTATGGTAATTATCCCCAATCATACAAACTTCTTTTTTAGTTAAGTTTAAAATTTTTAAAGCTTGTTCTAGCATAATATTTGTTGGTTTTCCTGTTTGAAGAGCTTGAATCCTATTAACTTGTTCTAATAAATTAACATATGAACCATTACCAGGTAATCCACCTAAATTTGTTGGAATTATTAAATCCTTATTAGTAGCGAACAATAAAGAATTTTCTTTTTGTAATACTAAAGAGGCCACACCTAAATCTTTAAAAGTCGCTTTATTATTATAGCCTACAATTACATCAGTTAACGTATTTATTGTTTTTAAATCTTCAGATTTTTCGTAATCTAAATTAGTTACAAAATCTAAACTTTGTTGTGTCAAAGCTTGACATAATCCTTGATCACCAATTACATACGGTTTATTAGCACGTTTTTGTTCTTTATAATAAGCCGCCATCGCCATTGCTGATGTTAAAATTTCTGTTTCTTTAATGTTATAACCCATAGCATTTAATTTATTTTGTACTTGTTTGGGGGTTGCAGAAGCATTATTTGTTACAAAAAGTATTTTAATACCTTTTTTTTGACAATTATTAACAAAATCTACGGTAGTTTGAATTGCTTTAGTTCCTAAATAAGCGGTTCCATCTAAATCTATTAAAAAAGCTTTATACATATTTATCCTTAATATTATATTTTAATTATTAATTATATTATAACACATTTAAGTTATTATATTTAACATAAAAAATATGAAGAAAAACTTATATTAGTTTTAACTCCATATTTTTAACATTTAATTATTTAGTATCAATATTTTATTTATTTTTTAAACTAAAATCTTTGTACATAGTATTAATAAATCCTAAGGCAACAACTATTACAGAAACAATAACAAAAATAAATGCTCCTGGAACCGTTGCCATAAAGGCAATAATTACCGCTACTTGTCCAAAAATAGCAATCGCTGGTGCAACAACACCTTTAAACGTTGTTAATTTTTTTTCTTTAAATAAGGCTATTGTAATGTAAAATAAGAATAAATAGAAAAATGCATTAATAGCCATTGGAATATCATCAATATTAAAACTTGTAACACCTAATGAAGCTTGTAAACTGTATAAAATATCAAAAATTATACAAACTATAAAAACAAAAATTGAAGCATTAAATACTGTTTTATTTTCTGTTTCTTTTCTAAAAAATGGACTTCCAATTAATAAATCACTACTTGCTAGTTTATGTACATAACGACTTCCAGCCATAAAGATTGCATTAGCTGTTCCTAGCACAGAAAACATAACTGCAAAAATTATAAACTTAGAAAATAAAGGTCCAATTGTATCATTAGCAATTTGGGCAACATGTCCATCTCCTAAAGCAACTATTTGATCACCGGGCATTAATAAATTAATACCTAAGTAGTATAAAATATAAATAATTGCTGTAACAATAATTGAAGCTACAAAAACAAATGGTAAATTCTTTTTCGGATTTTCAATATCTTTTGATAATGATCCAACTGACACCCAACCATCAAAAGCAAATGATAAAGCCATTAAAGGTGCTAAAAATAAGGTAATTGTTGAAGCATCTAAATTTACCCCTTCAATTCCTGGATTAACACTTGATGTTATGTTAGACCAATCCCCCATTATCACTCCAATTAGAGCAATTAAAATAAGGGGGATAACTTTTATTACAGTTGCTGTTGATGAAATTAAAGCTCCTATTTTAGTAGAAATTCCATTCCAAACAAACATAAAAGTCATAATAATTAAAGCAGCCCAAAATATTTGACTATCATTTGCTTCTACACCAATAAATTGAAAGAAAAAATCAGCAAATGTTCGAGATACAACCGCTACCATTATTGGAATATATAATACTATTTGGTACCATCCAATAATAAATGCTAAAGTTTTACCTTTTTTTTCTCCAAACAATTTAGAAAAATAGTGTTCAATGTAACCAACAAATCCTCCAGCAATTTCTTTTTGTGAGGCAATTGCTGCTACGGAAATTCCCGCAAAAATTAAAGTAGTAGCAGCAAATAACCAAGAGAATAAAGAAACTACAATATTCCCTCCTGTTGATGCTACGATATTATCAGCTTTAAAGAAAATCCCAGAACCAATCATAAATCCAATGGCCGTTAATAATGCTTGATTTCTAGTTATTTTAGTTTTCATTCTTACCCCTTTTTATGTAGTTAATTTCTTATTTCTTCATAAATTGAGGTTATTTTATCATAGGCCAAATCTAATTGTTCTTTTGTATGTAAAGCTGAAATCATTAATCTAATTCTTGCTTTTCCTTGAGCTACTGTTGGATAGATAATTGGCGATACTAAAATTCCTTCATTAAATAACCTTTTTGTAAGTTCAGTAGCAGTAGCTTCTTCACCAACCATAAATGGAGTAATTGGTGTCATAGTGTTTCCAATTGAATATCCATTGTCAGTGAATTTATTTTGTAAATATTTAGCGTTTTCCCATAATTTTTCAACACGTTCTGTACTTTTTTCCATATCTTCAATTATTTTAATTCCAGCATAACATAGTCCCATATCTAAACCAGAAGAAAATAAAAAGACTCTTGATTTTTGATTTAAATATTCAATTAAAACTTTTTTACCACCAATAAATCCTCCAGCTATCCCAAAAGCTTTTGATAATGTACCAACTTCAATATCAATTTGGCCTTCTAAACCAAAATGGGCTATTGTTCCTTTTCCTTTTCCTAATACTCCTTCCCCATGAGCATCGTCAACAATTGTATATGCTCCATATTCTTTAGCTAATTTAGCTATTTTATCAAGTGGTGCTATATCTCCATCCATTGAAAAGACTCCATCAGTAACAATAAAAATATTCCCTTTTACTTGATCTTTATGTTCTTCTAAAACTCGCTTTAAATCTTCCATATCACAATGGTCATATAAAGCTTTATTAACTTTTGATAAACGAATTCCATCAATAATTGAAGCATGATTTAATTTATCAGAAATAACTAAATCATCTGCGGTTGTTATTGTTGGAATTAAACCAGTATTAGCTTGAAAACCACTTTGAACAACAATTGTTGCTTCTACGCCTTTAAAATCAGCTAACTTTTGTTCAAAATCACGATGAATCTGAAATGTTCCAGAAATTGTTCGAACTGCTCCTGGTCCAACTCCATATTTATCTGCTGATTCTTTAAAAGATTCTACATTTATTTTATCATTAGCATATCCTAAATAATTATTTGAACACATATTTAAAAATTTTTTACCATCGATAATTAATTCTGAACCTTGTGGTGATTGTAAAACTTTAATATTATTATAAGTTTTATTTTCCTTTGCCGTGTTTAATTCATTTTCTAATCTTGTATACAATTTCATTTTTCTCCTTAATTTTCATGTAAATGCGTGAAATCTAAAATCATTTTTCCACATTTACCTTCATCCATTATTGCAAATGCTTTATCAAATTCTTCCATTTTAAATTCATGAGTTATAACATGATTTAATTTTTCGGGTTCTAAAACTCCATTTTTTAACCATCTTGAAGCAGTATACCATGTATCAAATAGCTTTCTTCCTGTAATCATTTGCATTTTGATATTTTTAAAAACTAAATCATTCATTGCTACTTCAATTTTATCTTTTGGATAAATTGATAAGACATTTATTTCTCCTGCTGGTGTTACAACTTCAATTGCTGCTTCTAATGCTTTAGGTGCTCCACTCATTTCAATTACTACATTTAATCCTTCATCACCAATTACTTCACGAATTCCTGCTTGTAAAGTAGTTTTATTTAAATCAATTAAATGAGCTCCAAAATCCATATTTTTAATCATATCCATACGATATTGATTAAATTCACTAACCATAACTTGTGCTGCTCCACTAAGTTTTGCCACATAGGCTGCCATAACTCCAATTGGTCCTGCTCCTGATACTAAAACATTTTTACCTCTTACATCTGAATAAGATAATGTATGAATCGCATTTCCTAAAGGTTCCATAATACCGGCATACTTGTGATCAATTCCTGTAATATCAATTAATATGTTTTGCGGGACTACTTGGTATTCACACCAAATTCCATCTTGATTTACTCCTAAGATAGACATGTTTTCGCAAACGTGTGAATTTCCTGTTTGACATTGATAGCATGTTCCACAATAAATATGTGTTTCACAGGCTATTATTTGTCCCTTTTTAAAATTATGAACTTCACTTCCAACTTCTACTATTTCCGCTAAAACTTCATGGCCATTAACGTGTGGTACTTTGATTGTTTTTTTTGCCCAATCATCCCATTCATAAATGTGATGATCTGTACCACAAATACTACTTTTAATAACTTTAATTTTTACATCTGTAGATTTTTTTAATTCAGGTTCTTGTACATCTTTAATTTCAAATCCTTTTGCTGCGTTCGTTTTTACTATCGCTTTCATAATTTCTCCTTTTTTTATTAATTGATTACATCAATATTTTAACAAAAAAAAGAGTTTTTGTAAACGTTTTATATTTTATTTAAAAATAACTATTAAAATTTGTAAAATTACAATAACTATTAAAGAGCCGTAAAAATACAGTAATAATTTATTTTTAAATATATTATCATTACTCTCTTGAAGTTTTTCTAAATCTTGAGTTAAAGAAAGGTTATCTTCTTCTAATTTTTTATTTTCTAGTTCTAATGTTTCTGTTTTATCTTTTAATTTCGTCATTATTTCAAATATTTCGTTGTTGTCCATAATTTCTCCTATATTTTAATTAATAGTTTTAAACTTTCTTTAATTTTTTCTTCAATACTTAAGGAAGCTTCAACTCTTTTTAAAGTATTAATAATAATTTTTTTATCATAACCTAAAGCTTGTAAAGCCTCAAGAACTTCATCGTTAGTAGTATCATTTATTTTTGAAGTTTCAATAATTAAATTAGCATATTTAGTTTCTAAGTCAATAGTTATTTGTTGGGCTGATTTTTTACCTATTTTAGGAAATTTCATTAAATAAGTAAGATCTTTTGCTTTAACGGCTGCTTTAAAGTCGGCAATTGTTGTCGCCGCTAAAATAACCAGTGCTGTTTTAGGACCAATTCCTTTAACAGATATTAAATCTAAAAATAATTCTTTTTCTGCTAAAGTTTTAAATCCATATAAAGTTAGTTCATCTTCTTTAACATTTTGGTAAATATATAACTTTAATCGTTCATCAATAGTATAAGCATAAGGGTTTGCTACGTAAACTTCATAACCAATATTGTTTACATCACAAACTATATACTTTGGATTAATAATAGTAATTTGTCCATTAAAATAATTATACATTTACTCTCCTTAAGGTTTACAGCTTTTATTATATAATACGTAATTTATTTTATTTTTCTTACGCTTTTAATATTTCTTATATTTTATCACATTTTACCCAAAAATGATATATGAAAAAAAATTATTATACATAAAATTTTTAATTTTTTAATAATATGTTATAATTTTTCTATATTGAAGTATATCAATATAGAAAAAGGAGAATTATGAATATTACGAAATTATTAGATGAACGTTATTCAGTAAAAAAATTTAATCCAGATTTTAAATTATCTGAAGAACAATTTCAAAATATAAAAAAATTATTACAATTTTCACCCTCTTCTGTTAATATCCAACCATGGAGTTTTACAATTGCGACAACTAAACAAGGAATTGAAACTATTAGAAAATCAACTGTAGAATTTGGTTTTAATCATGATAAAATTAAAGATGCTTCTGCTTTAATTATTTTATCAGTAATTGATATGACAACAACACATTTAACTAATGTTACTAATCAAGAAGAATTAGATAAACGTTTCCCTTTAGAAGAATACAAAACTTCAACAGATAATGGACGAAAATATTTTTATGAATTACACAATAAGCTTGGGGATGCTAAACAATGGTTAGAAAAGCAAGTTTACTTAAATGCCGGACACTTTGTTTTGGGAGCAACAACGTTAGGATTAGATACAGTTATTATGGAAGGTTTTGATGCTAAAATTTTAAAAAAAGAATTAAAATTTGAAAACAAAACACCACTTTTAATAATTGGCGTAGGTAAAGGTGCTAATGACGACTTTAATATGTCATTACCAAAATCAAGGTTAAAACAAGAAGAAATTATTGACTTAATATAAATTATTACCAAAAATATTATTAAAAAGATTTAAATCATTAGGATTTAAATCTTTTTTAAGTTATAGCTAAAGTTTAATTTTAAGAAATATCCACTTTACGCATTTTATTTTTATGATCTAAAAATATTTTATTTAATTCAGCATGTATTTCGTTAGGACTTTTAACATATTTAAAGTCATGAAGTCCATTTATATCTTCAATAGTAATTGTTCCCCAACCTAAAATATTTGTTTTAGTTTTTATATCTTTAATATCAACAAAATTTATTGTATCAATTTTTTTAGATAATATTCCTTCGGACATTTGAATTTGGTCTTGGTCAAATGCATATTTTTTCCCAATAGCAAAAAACATTAAATTTATTTCTTTCATACTTCTCCTATTATACTTTCTTATTAAGATTATAACAAATTTTCTTTATTAAATAAAAAAATAAAGTTAATTGAAACTATATATAAATTTACTTTTCAAATAATGATTTAATTCCTAAATAAATTAAAGTAATACCAATAATAGCAATACTCCAAGAAATATTATTTAAAATATTTATTTTTATTAATGAACTAGCATCTAATAAAATAATACTAATTGTTAATAAATAAATTCCTTTTAAATATACTTTAGATATTATATTAAATATTGCATAGATAAATACTAAAATTGCAATAAATAATGTAAAGTTAAAGGGAATATCAATAAAAAATGATAATCCTAACATAATTAAAATAATTGCAAAACTTACCGAAATTATTCCTTTTTTATTATTTTGTCTTTTGGCCATATGTCTCCTTATATTCTTAAGTATTATAACAAATTTAATTTTTAATTTTAAGATTACTTATTATTAATAAATTGTTCTATTTGCTTAACAATAAACTTATGTTGTTCTTCTTTAGTTATTAGACTATTATTATCACCTTTTTGCAAACCATAATCTCCAAATTGGGCATGATTTCCCCCAGTAATTGCCAATAATGTAGAATTATTATCAAATAATTGTTCTTTTTCAGAATAATCACCTACAACTCCATCATGAGTTCCATATAAACTTAAATATGGTATCGTATTATCTATTAATTTATGTTGTGGATAAGAGCCTAATAAAATTACTCCTTTGATTAATTCATTATTATTTTGAGCATAATTAGAGGCTACAACTCCACCTAAAGAATGACCCGCTACATACCAAGTTTTTTCTTTTTCTTGTTCAGCCATAATTTGCGTAGCTATTTTAGAATTAAAAAAAGCAATATTATAAAAAGGTCTTATTAAATAAATATTGGCGTTTGTAACTTCGCTTAAATAACTATAAGCTAAAGGATCAACTTTAGCACCAGGATAGAAAATTAAACCTTGTTCTTGATTATTATTAAATTCATAATATTTATCATAGGTTATTAAATTTGCTTCATAGGTATTAAGAGCTTCAGTTGTTGCTTGATATTGTCCCATATTTAAATAAATAAAAAAGGAAACAACACATATTATAATAATCCCCCCAATAAATAAACTAATTTTTTTAAATTTTTTCATTACTCTCCTTTAACTCATTAAATGTTTTAAAAGTTATTTTACAAAATGTTGCTAATTCTTTTTTGGAATATAAATTAACAAATTCTTGAGCCTGTTTTTTAACATTTGCTCCATAAGAAAATTCAAAATTATATTTTTTATTAAGCTTGTTCATTTCTTGAATAAAATAATAACGAGCAATAATAGAGGCTAAAGCTACGACAAAATATTTAGAATCAGCTTGATTTTCTAAAATTAATTTATTAGGATAATTAATATTTAATTTAGTTGATACTTTCCTAAAATTATTAAGTGTGGTAAATAAATCAATGACAATTTTTGCTTCTTGTTCAAAGGTAATTTTTTGATAATTTCGGTAATGATAATAAGCTTTTTGCTCTATTGAATTATAATTATTAGGAATATCTTTATCCCAAATGATTTCAACTTGATAATCAATTAAAGTTTTAATTTTTTGATAAATCTCAATAATTTCTTGATCTTTTAATTTTTTGGAATCTTTAATATTTATTTTTAAATCTTTTAATGATTTTTTATTATGAGGTGTTAATTTAACAATTGCATAAACTGTTGGCCCAAAAAAGTCTCCTACTCCTACTTCATCTAAACCTAAATAATTATCTTCTTGTAATAAGTCAATAAATTTATTATAAATATCTTGTTCTTTTTTTCCATCAATCGTAATTGTTCCCGTTTTATAAACTTTAATTTTAAACAAAGGATGTTGGTATTCTTGAGCAATATACTTTGTTGAAGCTGCTATTTGATATTGTTGTAAATTATTATTTAAAAACTCATTAATTTCCTTTTTTCCAATAAATGTTCGCATTTTTTTCCTTCTTATATTTTTAAGTATTTACTACCTTCTTTAATGGCTAATTTTGATAATTTCGTTTCATTTTCTTGCATAAATTGTTGAACTACGTTCAGATTAAACTTAGAGTAATCTCGTAATGCCCAACCAATAGCCTTTTGAATAAAAAATTCTTGATCATTAATATTTTCTTGAATTGCTAATGTTAAAATTGGAAAATCAGTTGTATCTTTTAAAGATAACTGGCAAATTATGGCGATTCTTCTTAACCAAAGATTGTCCTCTTGATAATAAGTTTTAACATATTGTTCAATATATTGAGGATTTAATTTTAACCAACGCTTAATAATTGCGTTGTATCCATCAGTATTTTCCCACCAAGCATTAATTACTGTTAAACTAGTTACTTCATAAATTTCCTTAATTGTTAAGCGTTTATAGACAGTTAATAATAAAATTTGGGCTGTATACATATATTCTCGATAACTTTTTTGATGCAACTCTTTAACAAGTAGCATGATAGCTTTTAATTCATCATTTTTATGACTTTTAATAAAATCTTTTTCTAATAATGCTCGTCGAGGTTTAGCAATTCCTAAAAATTCAAATTGATTCCGTAAATATTTTTTCATTTTTTGTGCTTGGGCTAAATTTTTATTGGCTTCAAATATCTTTTCTAATTCTTGAATTGTCATTTTATCCCTTACTTAATTGTTCATTTTTTTCGTTTAAATAAAACCAGCGTTCTTGTTTTTCCATTAACTTTTGTTCTAATTCTTCTCTTTGTTTAATTACTACATTTAGTTTTGTAAAATCTTGAGCATATTTAATAATCTCTTTATCTAATTCAGTAATTTGTTGTTCTAAATTTTCAATAACTTCATCAATAATTTTAAATTCTTCTTTTTCTTGGTACGTGAATTTCACTTTATTAATTAGTTTTTGTTTTTTCTCTTTTACTATCTCTTGTTTATTGTTATCTTTAATATTAGCTGTTTTTAAATTTTTTTGCACTTGATAATCATAGTAATTACCTTGAAAATTAGTTATTTGTTGATCACTAATAATTAATAAATCATCTACAACTTTATTTAAAAAATAACGATCATGCGATACCACGATGACAATACCTTGAAAATTCTCTAAATATTCTTCTAAGATTAACAACGTAGGTATATCAAAATCATTAGTTGGTTCATCTAAAATTAAAACATTAGGTTCTTTTAAAATTAAGGTTACTAAAAATAGTCTTTTTTTTTCACCACCACTTAAGGTAGAAATCTTATTATGTTGTATATTGCGAGGAAATAAAAATCTTTCTAAAATTTTTTCTGGCGTAATTAGCCCATTAATAGTTTCTATTTGTTCTTTTTGCTTTCTTATATAATCAATAATTTTAATTTCATCAGGAAATTCATCATAACTTTGGGCAAAATATCCAATTTTAAGGGTCTCTCCCCACTCAATTTCTCCTGATGAGATTGGTAATTCTTTTGCTAAAATTTTTAATAGTGTTGTTTTACCACTACCATTTTCTCCTAAAATACCTACTCTTTGATAACGACCAAAATTATAAGAAAAATTTTGGATAATTTCTTGTTTTTCATATTTTTTAGTAATATTTTTTAATTCAATTGTTTTAGTTCCAATTCGGGAATTGACTGATGTTAAATCTAATGGTGATACAGTTTTAACATTAATTTTATTCTTTAAATTTTTAAACCGCTCAATTCGCTCTTTAGATTTAGTTCTTCTTGCTTGAACTCCACGAGAAATCCAAGCTTTTTCTTTCCTAAATTGCGTTTTATTTTTACGTAAATTAGCTGCTTCATCAGCAATTCTTTGAGCTTTTAAGTCTAAATAATCTTCAAATTCAATACTTTTATATATATGGAGTTTACCATTATCTAATTCAAAAATATCTGTTGTAACTTTATTTAAAAAATAACGATCATGCGATACTAAAATAATACTTCCTTTATATTTTTGTAAATAAGTTTCCAACCACATAATTGCTCTTTGATCTAAATGATTAGTTGGTTCATCTAAAATTAATAGGTCTGTTTTTTGTAATAAAGCAATTACTAAAGATACTTTTCTTTTTTGACCACCACTTAACTGCGTAATACTTTGTTCATAATCACTAATCCCCAATTTATTTAACATTGTTTGAGCTTCATAAAGTTCACATTTTACTTGTGCTAAAACAGTATCAATTATTTTATCCTCTTTAGTAAATTTATTATCTTGTTGAATATAACCAATTTTAATATTAGGGTTAACTTTAATTTCATATTTATCATTAGCTTTATTATCAGGAAAATCTTCTTGTAATAAAATTTTTAATAAAGTCGATTTTCCTGAACCATTGCTCCCAATAATACTAACTTTTTGGCCTTTTTTAATATTAAATGACACTTGATGTAGTAATTCTTTATCTTTATAACTTTTATTTAAATTTTCTACACTTAAAATCATTTAGCCTCACTTATTATTTTTTTATACACTTCTTAATTTTTGCGTAAAACTTCAAAAACTTTAACACTTACTTCTTCATGTTTATTGGCTTTATTAAACCAAATATTATTCCATTCTGTTAAAGAACGTTCAAACTTAGTTCGGGCTTCATATTCTGCTTTGTTATTATAATAAATATCTAAAATTATATAAGTAACTTCCGCCTCTTCTTGTTTAAACATATCAATTCCAATATTAGAGGGTGTTGAAGCGAATTTAGGATCGGCTGAAAGCTGAAATTTTTCCATTAGCTCCTCTAAATCTTTAGTTTGGGTTTTATAAATAAATTCTACTTTAATCATTTTTCTCCTTCAATAATTTTCTTTTTTTCTTTATAATATTCATTGCGTAATTTTTCTGATACACCAACTAATATGACTAATATTAGGGTATAAATTGCAAAAATTTTAAAATAATAAATAATTATTACTAATAATGTAAAATATAATAACGCTAGTATTTCTATTTTGTTAAACCAAATATCTTTTAAACGCCATAACATTATTCTTTGGCGTAATTTATCAATTAATATTAAAAGAATAAATATTGCTGGTAACTCAATATTATAAAAAGCAGTATAATCAAACAGTATAATAAATGCTAAATAAATAATAAAATTTTTAATAAAATAACTAATTACTTTTTTTAAATTATTAGAATTTTTAGTTTTTTCTTCTTCAACTACTTCCAAAATTCTAACATTAGCACTAAAGGTATTTAAAATTATAACTATCGAAAACAATAAAACTATGAAATTCTGGTCTAAATTAAAAATACAGTTTAGTAATTCACCAATAAATAAAATCATTAAAACACCTAAGCGTTCTAAAAAGTGTGGTAAATTTATTTCTAAATTATGATTATTTTTAAATAATTTAAAGACTTGCGTAAAATCACTTTTGTTTTCTAAATAATAATTTAATAAAAAGTTTTTAATAGCAATTGTGGATAAAATAGAAAAAGTTGCTCCAAAGATTAATAAATAGGCATAATAACTTATTTTAATAGTTGTCTCAAGTTGACTAAATAATATAATAAAAATTGTTAATTGAATATAAGTAATAAATTTATGTTTAGGAATTTTTATTTTTAATTTTTGTTCTAAAACATGTAAGCGATTACTACTCATTACTTTATTAAACCACATTATAATTATTGTAAAAAATAGCATAATTTCACTTATCAAAAACCCAATATTTATTTCAGAAAGTGGAACTTGTACTATTAATTCAGATATTTTAGAAATTACAATAATAAAGATTAAATCATATAATAATTCTTCCCAACCTACTTTTACTAAGGAGTCACTGATAATTGGTGGAGGATGGTGAAAATTTCTATTTCTTTTAGTTTTTTTATTATTCAAAATCCTCCCTTATAATAAATTTTTCTTTAAATTTTTGAAATAAAATTAAATATTCTGTAACTAAAATTTCTTCGGGACGAATAGTTTTTACATAGTTTAAATCTAATAAAAATTCGATAATTAAGTTTTTGTCTATTTTATAACTTGTTGCTAAATTATTACTTAGTAGTTTTCTCTTTTGTTTAAAACAGGCTTTTAAAAATTGTTCATATTGTAAAAAGTCCACTTTTTCTAAGAATTTATTATTTCGTTTTAAAGAAATAATTGCTGAATCAATTTTAGGGGCTGGACTAAAAGCTGTATTTTTTACAGTAAATTCATATTTAACATCAGCAATACTTTGTAAAAAAACACTAATTGAACCATAAGATTTATTTTTATAAGCTGAGGTAAAACGTTGAGCAACTTCTTTTTGAATCATAATATATATTTCTTCAATAAATTCATATTCTAATAATACTTTAATAATAATTGGAGTTGTAATATAGTATGGCAAATTAGCAACCATTTTTATTTTTTTATTTAATATCGGAGAAAAATCTTCTTTGGTCGTTAATAAAAAATCTTTATTAAGTAAAGTAAAGTTATTGTTTTGAGAATATTGTTTATTTAAATGTTCAATTAATCTTTGATCAATTTCCACCGAAAGAACTTGATTAGCTTGAGCAATTAATAATGTTGTTATTGCTCCTAATCCTGGACCAATTTCCAAAACATTAATATTTTTTGATAAATTAGCGGTTGTTACAATTTTATTAATAATATTCTGGTCTTGTAAAAAATTTTGACCTAAGCTTTTTTTTGTTTTAAAATTTTCCATACTATCCTTTGTTATTTTTTAATAATTGGTTTTTGATAATTTATTATGTTCAAATCTTGACTAGAATAAATTGTTAATAATTTGTCTATTTTTTCATTATATTTGTAAACAGAATTCTCAATTTCTATTTCTTTATATGAAAAAAATAACTTGTTCTTATTCGCTTTTAAATATTGTTGAGCTACTGTTTTAAAACCTAAAACTTTATATTTATTAGATTGCCTTTTATTAGCCTCTATAAAATCAGTGGTAATATTTAAAATTATATTAATAAATATACGTTGAAATTTATACTGTGAATTATTTTTATCACTACACAATTTAGCTAAATCGGATAATGAATTGACTTGTGTATTATTAACGTTTTTTTTAATTTTTTTAATTAACTGTCCTTGCTCACTTAAGAAGATTGTTTCTTCTTGAATATTTAATAAGTTAATCTTGACTAAATTCAATAAATTTTGTTCAGCAAACATATGCATATTTTCATAAGCAACTTCTGGTAAAAATCTTAACATTTTTTCCTTAGAATAATGAACATAATTTTTTCTCAAAGCTGTTGCTGAACTTAATTCTAACATAAAATTTACATCTTTTTCAGTATTAGTTAAGCGTTTAATTAATGCTACTTGAAGTTTAGGATTAATTTTATTAATCGCTTTTAAATAAGAAATTCCTAAAATATCATTGGCTTTTAACTCATTGACTTGTTCTTTTAAATACCCTATTTTAAATTGTTTTTTGGTATTTTTTTTTGCAGCTACTATAGATAACTTAACTAAATCTTTACTTTCAGAGCCAAAAATTATCTTATCAACTTTTAAGTCATTCAAAATTTTAATAGCATAATATCCAAAATATTCCCCACCTTGATTTACATAAATTAAAGGCATTTCAATTACTAAATCTACGTAGTCTAAGATTAGCTTTGTTTTAATTTTTTTAGCTAATACACTTATTTCTCCACGTTGCACTACAGTTGTAGAAATTAAAGCAATAATTAAACTATGAGGATTTTTTTTTTTTACTTGTTCTAAAAAATATTTATGTCCGTTATGAAAAGGATTGAGTTCCATTATTACGCCTATTATATTTTTCAAATTTCTACTTCTTTCATTTTTGTATAAGTATTATCTTGTAATTTAATTGTTAAATTAATTACGTATTTTCCTGAATATTGTGGCAAATAAGAAAAATTGTAATTTCCAGTACTATAAGGTGTTATTACATTGCTAACCGATTCATCCTTTTTATATTTATTAAATATTTCAATTTTAACTTCATCAGCATTTTTAAATTTATCAAATTTTTTAATTTTGATATTTACATTTAATAATTCATTAAGTTGAGGATCATTTGTTGTAAACGTAATATTAAGTTTTAATTTTTCATAAGTTAAAATCGCTATAATAACAAATAAAATAATCAATAAGTAAATAAAAATTTTATGTTTTAACATGCTAATCCTCTTTTTTTTTAATTTTGATAATTTTTTTTCTTTTAATGTAAGTAATGTTTTTAACTAAAAAATAAGTTGCACTAACTCCAATAATTCCTGGAATTGCTCCTAATCCTTTTCCAGCCATAAAAAATTCCAATAAGTCAAAATTAGTTTTAATATTTAAATAGCTACAAAATCCTAAAATTAAACTACTATATACTAAATATATTATAAGCGTTTTATACTTAAAGTATTTAGCATTGATTATATAAACTGTAAAATATATAATCGCAATTACAATTAAAAATTTCCAAATAAAATAAAAGTTACTAAGTGCTGTAGCAAATTGCTCACTAGATGTTCTTTTTATTATTGCCGAATTATAAAATGAATGTTGAAAAATTAAAGCAAAATTTAAAAATGAATAAAATAATAGAAAAAATATTAAAGGATAGCGAATTTTTTTAACTTCTCCTTTTGTCAAACTATGACTTTTAAAGGCCTTTGCTCCTTGATTTTCATCCTCTTTAATATTTACTGTTAATTTAGCTAATTCTTCAAGTTTACTTAGTTCTTCTTTTTGTTCTTTTAATTCTTTAATTAAAAAACTTTTTGTTCGAACAACTTTTTTAATTTCTTCAGGATCAGTTAATTTAGCTTTTTTTTCATCGAGTGATTTTAAAATTACAAAAATTTTTTTAATTTTTTTTTCAATTTCTTCTTTTTTATCCATTTTTCTCCTTATATTTTAATAAGTTAAATAATAAATAAGCATTCCAATAATTGACGCTACAATATTAATTAAGCTAAACAAAAGAACAATTTTATTTTCTGATAAACCTTTTTTTTCATAATGATGATGTAATGGGGCCATTAATAATAAACGTTGTCCTTTATGATATCTTTTTTTAGTATATTTGAAATAGCTTACTTGCATTATAACACTTAAAGTTTCCACAAAGTAAATAAAAGAGAAAAAAATAAATAAAATTTCAATTTTTAATAAAATAGCTACAATGGATAAATATCCCCCAATTGCTAATGAACCAACATCTCCCATAAAAATTTTAGCAGGATTTAAATTATATTTTAAAAAGGCTAATAAAATTATTATAAAAATAATGTTTAAGATTAATAAAATTGTGTTACTTTGTAAAAAGCTAATTATTGTCAAAAAGATTAAGGTAATAATACTATTACTTGTTAATAAACCATCAACTCCATCAGTTAAATTAGTAGCATTAGTTGTTGCTAATAATAAAAATATAACTATTAAATAATAAAATATATGTAAATTTAAATTTAAATTAATTAATGGAACAAATAAATTTGTATCATGTTTATTAATAATTAAAACACTAATTATTAATATTGAAACCAGGCTTTGTAAGACTAGTTTAGCTTTAGGACTTAAACCAAAATCATTTTGTTTAGCTCTTACTTTATCATAATCATCTTTAAAGCCAATTAAAAAATATCCAATTAACGTTATTAAAATTACTAAAAAAATATAATTATTATAAAAACTATGATTTTGATAACTGACAATTGCAAAAAATATTATTAAAGTTATAAATAATAATATAAAACTTACTCCACCCATAGTGGGAGTTCCAACTTTTTGAGTATGTTCAGGACCATCTTTTAACAATGGCTGAACGTATTTTGTCGTAACTCGTTTAATAAAATTCCCAATAAATAAATAACTTATTATGTACAAAACAATAAGTAAAAATATCTCAAAAAAAACACTCATTTATTCCCCTTTTAGTACACTTTGTACTACTTCTTTTTCTATATATTTTTCGGTATAATTATTATAATACATAACTTTCATTGAGCCTTTACCAAATAATATTAATGTATCTAAGGGCTTAGCGTTTTGTATCATATTGCTAATTGCTTTTTGTCGATTTTCTTCTTCAATAATTTGACATTGTTTATTTTTAACACCTTTTTTTAAATCAGTAATTATTGATTTTACGGCTTCATCTCGAGGATCATCTTCAGTTAAATATAAAAAATCGGCATATTTAGCAGCATATTCTCCCATCAAAGGGCGTTTTTCTTGATCTCTTTGTCCAGCACTACCTGTTAAAACATGGATTTTACCTTGTTGTTGTTTATTTTTAATAAATTCCATTACTTTATTTATTGCATCAGCTGTATGCGCAAAATCAATAATAATATTCAAATTTTGATTATTTGGAACTGACTCTAATCTACCAGGTATAACTAGATTCTTAATTGTATCATTAATATCTTCCAAATTGTACCCTAAGCACTGAACGGTAGCAATTGCTTGAACTAAATTATAAATATTGAATTTTGCTAATAATGGTGATACAATTTGGTACTTTTGCTTATGAATGAATAAATCAAAGGTTGAATTAGTAAGAGCTAAACTTTCATTGGTAAAGTAATAATCAGCATCTTGATTTTTATTACTGATTGTCAAAATTTTGTTATTTATTTCAGATTTTAAACGCTTTCCATACTCATCATCAATATTTATTATGGCATAACCATTAGGAGCTAATTGTTCAAATAGTTGTTTTTTAGCTTGATAATAATCTTCCATAGTTCGATGAAAATCTAGATGCTCAGCAGATAAATTATTAAAAATTCCAACTTGATAGTTTAAACCTAATACTCGTTTTTGTTGTAAAGCATGAGAAGATACTTCCATAACAAAGTATTTACTATCTTGATTAACACTTTGAGCAAAATAAGAATATAATTTATCAGCAAACGGTGTCGTAAAGCCAGAATATTCCACTTCTTCTTGTTTAATAAAAAAACCATTAGTTCCTAAGTAAGAACTTTGTGATTTTTGATTTAATAAATAATCAATGATTAAAGCTGTTGAAGTTTTTCCATCTGTACCAGTAATACCAATTAATTTTAATTTCTTATCTGGAAAATGATAAATTTCTTTACTATAGTTAATCATTGCTTGATTAATATTATCAACTTGTTCATAATATTTTATTTGTAAATTTTTTTCGCCAATTATTTTAACTGCTCCATTTTTTAAAGCTTCTTCAATAAATTCATAGCCACTTACTTGCCTTCCTTCAAAGCAACAATAAATATATCCGGGTTTTACTTCTTTTGAATTTTTTGTTATTCCTGTATACATACTATTTAGTAGTTATTACATACTTTTCTTCTTCTTTTGTAATCCCAACTACCTTTTCTCCTTTATTTTTTAACTCGCAAGTTATATCCATAGCAATACAAATATTTGGTACATCTGCTGCTTTCATATTAATAAACTCTTTGGTTGTTATTTTTTCACCAATTAAATATACTTTTTGAGCTTTAGAAATTAAACTATTAGCTGTAGGATACTGATATTTAACTTTCCCTGTTCCAAAATAAGTATAATTTAACTCTTCATTTTTTATTGTTTTTTCATCTTGACCAATATAATTAGCTAAAGTCATAGTATTAGTGTCTTGATTATCTTCTTCAATTTCTTCAATATTTTTCTTATTTAAATAATCCAAACTATCATCAATAATAGGTCCTAAGTATTCTCCAATATATCTTTGAGGATAAGTATCCTTTGGATCATATACTGCTGTATAAATCATAATTTGGGGATCATCAGCTGGAGCCATAACTACTGCTGAGTGAATAGTTTTACTATTATTATATGAACCATTAACAGCAACTTGTGAGGTTCCGGTCTTACTAGCTATTTCATATGTAGTATCACTTCCATACACATAACCTGTTCCTTGAAAATTACCACCAGTATTATAATAACTAACACCTTTCATTAATTCTAAGATTTGTTTATTTTGTTCTTTTGTTAAAATTTGTTTATAATATTGTCCTGTTTTTTTATCATAATAAACATTATTTTTTCCTTCCTCCCAACTACTAGGCTTATCACTTTTTCCTTCATAGACAACTTCCCCAGTATCACTATCAACAATTTTATTGATAATATAAGGATTTACCATACGACCATCACCAGTAAAAGTTGTATAGGCTCTAATTAATTGTAACACATTAACTGTCATTCCTTGGCCAAAAACAGTATTAGCAATTTCAAAATCAACTTTTGGATTGAAAGTACAAGAATTAGTTGAAAATAATTCTGTTTCATATGGTTTACCAAATTCAAAAGTATTAGTTGCATAATCTAGCCATTTACTATAACCAATATTGTCTAATACATAAGTCATTGCTACATTGGAAGAAAAGTAATATCCTTCATTAAAACTAATAGTTCCCCAACCATAACCTTTTTCATTATAAAGCCAATCAGCTATATAATTTTGCCCATGATCTCCAACTCCCCAACTACTTTTTTCTCTTTTACCAGAAGGAAAAGTAGCCTCACCATCCCAAACATTTTCTAATATTGCTGAAGCAACAACAAAAGTTTTCATAACAGAACCAGGTTCAAAACATATTTCAGTATAAGGATCATTATAATCAGTTATATCTTTAGTATTTGGATCAAAATTTGGAAATTTTTCTGCTCCTAAAATTGCTCCAGTCTTGGCATCAACAACAGTGGTAATAGCTGAAGTATATTTTTCTCCTTTTAAATATTTACTCATATAATCATGAACATAAGATTGAATTGTACTATCTAAAGTTAAATAAATATCTTCTCCATTTTCTTTAGATTTTAATATTTGTTCTTGTTTAATTGGAACACCATTTTTATCTTTTACGACTTTAACTTTCCCATCTACTCCTTTTAAATAAGAATTTAATAATTTTTCAATTCCCATCTCCCCGACTAATTCTTCACTTGTATCTCCACTATCATCAGTTGAAGTGTATTGTTTAGCATAACCGATAACGTAAGATGCTAAATCTCCATAAGGATAATAACGTTCATTTTTTTCTTCAAAATAAAGTCCGTTAATATTAGCAGCTTCTAATTCTTCTTTTTGTTCTAAGGAAATATTCTCACCATATTTACCAAATTCTACTTCAAATGTTTCATCAGAGTTCATTGCTAATTGTGAAGTTATTAACTCTTTGGCAGTTTCATCATCTTCATAGCCTAATATTTCGATTATTTTTTGGGCATCTTCCTTTGGATTTTCAATATAATAAGGTTTATAAGTATAAGTTGTGTCATCATATTTAGTATTTTTTTTATTTAAAACAGCACTAAGTTTATATTCTTTAATATTGACTGCTAAAATATTATTTGAAGCATCATAAATTGTTCCTCTAGTAGAATCTAAAGTAGTTGTTGCCGTATACTGTTCTTGTGAAATTAATGATAAATTTTCGCCTTTTATTGTATGCGTTAATGAAATCATACTAATATGCGAAAAAACCACTAATAAAAATATTAAAAAAAACAAGAAAAAAACAAAAGAAATATTAAAAAGTTGATCTTTTTCTTGTTTAAAGATTGCTATTGCTTTTTGTTGCTGTTTTAATTTTTTTCTTTTTTTTTGTAGTCTTTGTTTCTTACTCATCTTCTTCCTCTAAATAATAGATGTTATTATTTAATGATAATTTATATTCATTAATAGCTTTTTCACGTGATAGTGATAAGTTTTCTTTAATTTTAATTTCATTAATTTCATTTTTTATTTTTTCAATATTTTCTTCGTGTTTTTCAATTTTATATTCTAACATATAGTTTGTTGATTGAATCACTATATAGATAAAAAAAACTATAAATACTAAAATAAAATATTTTCGATTATTTTTCATTTTTCTCCAAAACTCGCAATTTTGCACTTTTTGATCGGCTATTTTCTGTTAATTCTTTCGAAGATGGCAAAATTGGTTTAGTTGTTATTTTTTTTCCTTTTGGCAAATACTCTTGAGGAATTTGCGGTAAATTTTTTAACTCTTCTGACACTTCGCTAAATTTCTTAAATTTATTTTTAACAATTTTATCTTCTAACGAGTGAAACGTAATAACACTAATTCTACCATGATTGGCTAATAACAAAAAAGCTTGTTCTAAAACATCATCTAAAACTTTTAATTCCTCATTTACTTCGATTCTTAAAGCTTGAAAAATTTTTTTGGCATTATGGCCAGTTATTTTTTTTTTAAGTTTATAAGGTAGTGCTGTTTCAATTATCTCAACTAATTCTAATGTAGTTTTAATTGGAATAATATTTCGTTGTTGAACAATTTTTTTAACAATTATTTTAGCATTTTTTTCTTCTCCATATTTGAAGAAAACTTTAACTAATTCTTCAGCTGAATAATTATTAATAATATCATAAGCCGTTTTAGATTGCGTTATATCCATACGCATATCTAAAGGTCCATCTTGCATATAAGAAAAACCTCTACTAGGATCATCTATTTGTGGAGATGAAAATCCTAAGTCTAAAATTAATCCATTTATTTGTTTAATTCCTCTTTTATTTAATTCTTTTGTTAAATTTTTAAAATTTGCATGAATTGTTTGAAAATTAGTACTTTTAATTTCTTGTTTAGCATTTTTAATTGCTAAATTATCTTGATCAAAAGCAATAACTTGTCCTTTGTCACTTAATAAAGAAAGTAATTTTTTACTATGACCTCCACCGCCTAAAGTTCCATCAATGTATATTCCGGACTTATCATTTAATACATTATTTACGGTTTCTTCATTTAATACTGAAAAATGTTTAAACATCTAACTCCTAAAGTATTGTTATATATGTTTTAATAATTCCTAATACAAAAAATAAAATCCAAAATAATGGTAGAAATTTTGTACTATAATAACTTAAAACAGGAAATAAATAATTACTATGTAAAGTATTATATTTTTTTTGAATTTTTTTTAAAGTTATTAATACTAAATATAACCATAAAAATAAAACAATAATTATTATCCAAAGTTTGTTTATTAAAATATTATTTAATAAAATAATAATTGAAATGTTATAAATAACCATGCAACAAATACGATAAGTTTTTTTTTTCAACAATATTTTAAAAATAATTTGTAAAATGAAGGGAAAAATTAATAATAATTTAAAAATAAATATCATAATATAAATAAAAATTAAGGTTACGTAACCTTAATTTTTTTCTATTACAGTTTTCCCTTTATACATACCACAACTAGGACAAGCTCTATGTGTTTTTATAATTTCTCCACATTCTGAACATTTTGTTACTCCTGGCATAGATAGTTTAAAATGAGTTCTTCTTTTTCTTTTTCTTGTTTTTGATGTTCTTCTAAATGGTACAGCCATTATTACTCCTTTTCTTCAAATATTTTTGCGAAAGGTTGATTATTTTGTTTATAAAATTCTTCTTCTTTTAATACATTTTCTGAATTTTCTTCAGAATAATTAAAAGGAATATTTATCATTATTAATTCAAAAATTAACTGTTTTAAATCAAGTTCTTCTTCAAAATAATCAATATCCATTTCATTTGAATGATCTTTATCAAAAGAAAATGGTATTTCTTCTTTAAAGTCAATATTCATTTTTATTTCTTTTAAAGTTCTAGCATCTAAATAAGTAATTATTGAAATTACTTCTAATCTCAATAAAATCATATTTTCTTCAACAACTAAACTTTGAATATTATATTTACAAGTATCAATAGATTTTACTAATGCATCTTGTGTATTAATATTTGTTAAATCTAAAATTCCATCTAACTTAAAATTAGATATACCTTGAATATCCTCTTTTAATATTTTCATTCATTCTCCCACATCTATAATTTTACTATTTTTCATGACAAAAGTCAAATTTTTTTACTATTACCGACTAATATAATTTTTAAAGCTTTTTATTTTTATTGTTTGACATTTTAATATCTATTACAGATGATACACCTTTTTCAATCATTGTTACACCATATAATTTATCTAAATTTTCCATTGTTGTTTGACGATGAGTAATAATTAAAAATTGGGTATTTTTACTAAACACTTGTAAATATTCAATATATCTACTAACATTAGCTTCATCTAGTGCTGCTTCTACTTCATCTAAAATGGCAAATGGTACTACCCTGATTTTTAAAATCGCAAATAATAAAGATATAGCGGTTAAAGCTTTTTCTCCTCCAGAAAGCAAACCAATAACTTGAGATTTTTTACCTGGAGGTTGAGCAATTATTTCAACCCCTGTTTCTAAAATATCTTCAGGATTTGTTAAAAGTAAAGTAGCATTTCCTCCATCAAATAATTGTTTAAAAATTTTTTGAAATTCTAAATTTAATTTTTCAAAAACTTCTGTAAATTTTGTTATAACAAACTTATCTATTTTCGCTAATACTTCTTCTATTTTGATTTTAGATTGTAATAAATCTTGTAAATTAGTACGATAGTATTGGAGCTTCTCATTTTCTGTTTCATATTGTGTAATAGCTTCTAAGTTGATAAATCCTAATTCTTTTATTTGACGTTTAAGTTCTTTAACTTCAGTTTCATATTGTTGTAAGTTATTAATTTTAATACTTTCTTCATAAGCCTTTTGATATGAAATTGAATACTTTTCTCTCAAAATTTGCCTTTGATTTTCAATTAATTCTTTAGTTCTTTGTTCTTTAATTTCATAGGTTGAAGCTGTTTGGACTTGTTGTTTATATTCTGCCCTTATTTCAGTAGTTAAATCATTTTCTATTTCTTTTTTTGTTAAACTTTCTTGAATATCGTTTTTAATCTTATTAATATTTTTAATTAATTTTAACTTATTTTCTTTTACTAGCGTCAATTTATCATTTAATTCTAAAATTATTTTTTGATCAATTTCAGGACTGTTTTTTAATAAACGCTCATATTCTGCAGTTTTATTTTGCAATTCTGTTTTGGTTTCTCGAACTTTGTTTTCTTGTAACTTAACTTCAATATCTAACTCAGAATATTTTGTAGATAGTTTTTGAATTTCTGTTTCTTGAAGAGCTACTTTAGTGTTAAATTCTTCAATTTCTAATTTAATATTTTTAATAAGGTTTTGTTGTTCTAATTGATTAACCTTTTTATCATATCCCCCAGATATTTTACCATTAGGCATAATAATATCCCCTTCTAAAGTAACTATCTGATGTTTTGTTGGTAACATAGTATTTAACTTATTAGCTTGTAATAAATTTTGACAAATAATTACATTACCTAATAATGTAGAAAAAGCTTTTTCATATTTAGGATTATATTCAACAAAAGACAAGGCACTTCCTAAACAATTATTAGGTGTTAAGATATCCTTTGTTTGTTTAGGTAAAAATCTAGGTACAACTTTATTTAAAGGAATAAATGTTACTCTTGGTAACTTGTTTTGTTTTAAATAATCAATACACTCTTTAACAACTTGTTCATTATTAGCGATAATTTCATTTTGTCGATTACCTAAAATTGTCATAATTGCTACTTCATAACCTACTTTAATATTTAAATTATTTTTTACTGTTCCAATAATATCTACTTTATTTAAGCCTAAAATACTTCTTACAGCATAAGGAATTTTTGAATTTTGTTCTTTAATTTTATGATTTTCTGCTTCTTGTTTTAAAGTATACAATTTCATAGTTTTTTGCTGCTGATCAATTTTTAAATTATTTAAGTTTGTAAAAGTAGAATTTTTTTCGGGTACTGTTTTACTTAAAGCAAAAGATATTTGCTCTATTTCTAATGTTAAATCTTTAATTATCTTTTCTAAATACTCATATCTTTTTTGGTTATCAGTTTGAGCATATACCTTATCTTTTTCTTTAATTAATTCTAAACGATTACTTAAAATTATTTCTTCATTAGCTAATTTATTTAATTCTTCATTATAAGTAGTTATACTTTTTTGAGAATCATTAATAAAGTTATTTAAATTGGCAATATTTTGTTCTTTTTGCAAAATAATATTATTTTGTTCTTTAATTTGTTCTTTAATTTTTAGATTTTGTTTTTCGTTAAAAGTTAATTCTTCAGCTAAGTAAAAGATTTTATTAGCAATTAAATTCTTTTCTTTAATTGTTAATTCTTCTTTTAATTTATTATATATTTTAGCTTTTTCACTAGCTTTTTTTAATGGTTCAATAATATTTTCAACTTCTAGGACAATAAATTCAATTTTTTCAATATTTTGTGAAACTTTATCTAAACGCTTTAAAGTTTTATTTTTTTTGATGCGATATTTTTGAACTCCGGCAACTTCATCAACTATTTCTCTTTTTTTAATTGCTTTAGACATAATAATTTCTTCAACTTTTCCTTGAGAGATTATTGAAAAAGAGTTTTTTCCAAAACCTTTATCTAAAACCAAATTTTCGACATCTTTTAGACGGCATTTAGTTTCATTTATAAAATATTCACTTTCTCCTGTCCTAAACAAACGTCTTTTTATTGCAACTTCTTTATAAGGAAGTTCTAAATATTCATCTTGATTATCAAAAAATAATGTTACTTCAGCAACATTTTTAGCTTTTTTATTTTCGGAACCAGCAAAGATAATATCGGTATTGGCTTTTGTTCGTAAATCACCAGATTTTTGTTGACCTAATACCCATTTAATCCCATCAATTATATTACTTTTACCTGATCCATTAGGTCCAACAATCCCATTAAGGTTATCTTGAAATTCAATTACTGTTTTTTCACCGAAAGATTTAAACCCATTTAAAATTATTTTATTTAATTGCATATTATTATTCTACCATATTATTAAGTGCATTTTTTGCTGCTTGTTGTTCTGCCAATTTTTTAGTTTTCCCAATACCAGTTCCAATTATAGCATCTTCTAAAATTACTTGCGATTTAAATTCCCCATTTTTTAATGAGGTGTCAGTTAAATATTTAATATTAATACTTCCATTTATTTGTAAACGCTCCTGCAATAGAGTTTTATAATCTTGCAAGATATCATGCTCTAAAATTTGGTCTTTACGCTCTATTAGAGTTTTTTTTATAAAATTATCTGCTACTAAATAACCTTTATCTAAATAGATAGCTGCAACTAAGGCTTCATAAATATCAGCGATATATGAATTTGTATTGTTAACTTCTGTTTTTTTCAGTGATTTTCCAAATATAATATACTTATTTAATTCTTCTTTTCTTACAACAAACGCCAAAGAAAACTCAGAAACTAATGCTCCACGTTGTTTAGACATTAGCCCTTCTGAATCTTTATTTTGTTGACGATACATGTAATCACTAACTGACATTTGCAAAATAGCATCTCCTAAAAATTCTAATCTTTGATAATTCTCAAAATTATATTTATTAAAAGATCCATGTGTAAATGCTTTTATTAATAATTCTTTATCTTCAAAATTAATACCAATTTTTTTTTCTAATGAAGCAAAATTATATTCTTCATATACTCTTAAAATATTATCCATTTATCTCTTCTAATACTATATTTACAAAATCATCAACTGTTTTAATTGTTAAAGCTTTTTCATCTGATATTTGAATATTATTTTCTTCTTCAATATCCATTAGAGTTTCAACTAAATCAATTGAATCTAAATGTAAATCTTCATTAAATCTAGAATCTCCTGAGATAGTTTCAATATCTATGTTAAATTTATTGGCAATTTCAGTAATTATTTTTTCTTTATTCATTATTTTCTCCTAAATATATACAAAATGCAATACTATATTTTTTTTCATGTGAGATAGAAAGTTTGATATTGGCAATATTACAACTAGGTTTATTTCCTGTCTTTAAAACTTCTATTTCTTGAAATGAATACTTTTTATTAGTAGCTTTGATTACTGCTTCTTTAGCAGCAAATCTAGAAGCTACGTATTCAATTTTTGCTTGTTCATTCTTAATTTCATCTAATTGTAATTTTTCTTTTGATGTTAAAATTTTATTTGCTATAGTTTTTTTTACTCTTTCATGCTCAACTATATCTACACCTATTTCCATAATTAGTAAACAACCACATCAATTTTTATATCACTTATCATAAAATTTTTTAGTTCATTTTCTGAAATAGCGAATGAAACTTGTTTCATGCTATATTTTTTCATTTTAATTTCCATTTTTATATTTATTAATTTTTTTAATTTTTTATCTAAAATTTTTAAATTCATCCCATTAATTTTATAATTTTTATTAAGATTGGTATTTATAACATTTAAGATAAAAATATACTTATTTTTCTTATAAGAAATTTCTTCTAATTTCACTTTAATATCATTATACGTTAATTTATATTTTTCGTATATAACTTGACCTTCTTTTGGAAAATTAGGAATACTCTTACCTAAATACTGAGTAGCCTCAATATCTAAATTATTAATTGAACTCTTTTCTTCTTGTTCTAAATTATCTAGTATTATTGTTGAATTAATTTCTTCATCATATTCTTCTACTACTAAATCTAAATCAATTATATTATTCTTCTTATTTATTTCATTTATTAAGTTATTAATTTTATTTTTCTTATTATACATCAAAATATCAATGTCAAATTCTAGAGTAGATTTTTGCGTTGAAAAAACCATAAACGCAAAGACCTCTCCTGATTTAACATTAACATTAGGTGGGTATAATTTATAAATATTTTTATCACTTTTAAAGTAATTTATGTCAAACTTAACATCTACATCATAAGGATTATAACATAAATATAATTCTCTAAATGTATCATTTTTAGCAGTTGAGCCTATTTTTAAAAAAGAAAATCTTTGAGAATAGATAACTTTAAATGTTGAAGTTTTTATATGTTCTTTATATTTTATTAATTTTTGAGGGATATTAATTCTCATTAAACCTCATATTTATAACTGTTTGTACCCATTTTTTCTAATAACATTCCAGTTCCATTAACTACGGAATTTAATGGGTCTTCAGCAACATATACTGCAACACTTAATTCTTTTTCTAATAATTTATCTAAATTTTTTAATAATGAACCACCACCAGTTATAACAATTCCTTGATTGATAATATCTGATGATAATTCAGGGGCTGTCTCTTCTAATACTGCTTTTGTTTCACGAACAATTTCACTAATCAATGGCGTTAAAGAAATACAAACATCTGTTTCATTTAATGACACTGTTTTAGGTAATCCAGTAATTAAATCACGACCACGAACTTCATATTCATGAGTCTTATCGGGTTCTAAAATTGTCCCAATCGTTTTTTTTACTTCCTCAGCCATTCTCTGACCAATTAATAAGTGATACTCTCGTTTTACATAATCAACTATTGATTGCGTAAATAAATCACCTGCTATTTTTAAAGAAGATGAATTAACAATTCCTCCTAATGATAAAACAGCAATATCAGTTGTTCCTCCTCCAATATCAATAACCATATTACCTAATGGTTTAAAAATATCCAAACCAGCTCCAACCGCTGCTACTTTAGGTTCTTCTTCAACAAAAACTTCTTTTGCTCCACATCTAATAGCAACATCTTTAATAGCAGCTTTTTCTACAGTAGTAATATTAGTTGGACAACAAATTAATATTTTAGGTTTTGAAAAAAATCCTTTAATATTTAAAGCTTCTAAAAATTTATTTAACATTTCTTGCGTAATTGCAAAATCAGCAATTACCCCATCTTTTAATGGTCTTATTAGTTGAATATTTGCTGCTGTTCTACCTAACATAGAATAAGCATTTTCTCCTACTTCTAAAACTTTATTAGTATTAGTATCTACTGCAACTACTGAAGGTTGATTCAATACTATTCCTTTACCTTTTTGATATATTAAAATATTAGCTGTTCCTAAATCTATACCTATATCACTTGTTCCAAATTTAAACATTTAAACTCCTTTATTTTGTTCCAAATAATCTATCACCTGCATCACCTAATCCTGGAGTTATGTATCCTTTGTCATTCAACTCTTCATCAACAGCTGCTACATAGATATCAATATCAGGATGCTTTGATTTTAAAAATTCCAAACCTTGTTTAGAAGCTAATAAGCATGTTAATTTTATACTTTTTACTCCTTTACTTTTTAATAAATCAATAGCTAAAGAAGCAGATGATCCGGTAGCTAACATTGGATCAAGTAATAAAACATCTCTTTCTTCTAATTTATCAGGTAATTTTACAAAATATTCTACGGCTTGTAAAGTTTCTTCATCTCTATATAAACCAATATGTCCAACTCGAGCAACTGGAATTAAATCCAAAATACCATCTACCATTCCTAATCCAGCTCTTAATATAGGTACTAAAACTAATTTTTTGCCATCAATAAAAGGTTGTGATGTTTTAGCAATTGGTGTTTCAATTTCTTTATTTTTTAATTTTAAATCTCTTGTCATTTCATAAACCATTAAAGTAGAAATTTCTTTTACAAGTTGACGAAATTCGGATGTTGTTGTTTCTTTTCTTCTTAATAATGAAACTTTATGTGTTATTATTGGGTGTTTAACTATATTTATCATATTATATTATTTTATACTTCTTACTTTCATTAAATCTGTATTACCTTTACCATAAATTGAACCTGAAGAAATAACAACATCATCACCTGATTTAATTAATCCTTTTTCTTTTGCTTTTTCGATTGCTGCTTCTAATAATTCATCAATTGTAGAAAATTTTTCAATAACAGCACTATAAACTCCAAATGAAGCGTTTAATCTTCTAGCAACATCTGCATTAGGTGTTACAGCAACAATTGGTGTTTTAGGTTTTAATCTTGAAATTTTTCTAGCTGTTGCTCCACTATTTGTAATAGCAATAATTAATTTAACATTATTTAATTTATCGGCTGTTGATACTGCAGAATATGAAACTAAATCAGAAATATCAGCTTCTAAATTTTTACTCATATTATATAAATATCCTTCATAATCAAAAATACTTTCAGCTTTTTTAGCAATAGTTGCTTGCATTGCTACTGATTCTACTGGATAATCTCCAGCTGCTGATTCTCCTGATAACATTACTGCATCTGTTCCATCCATAATTGCATTATATACATCTGAAACTTCAGCTCTTGTTGGACGAGGATTTGCTTGCATTGATTCTAACATTTGTGTAGCTGTTACTACTACTTTATTAGCTTTATTACATTTTTTAATAATAGATTTTTGAATACCTGGTACATCTTCTGCAGGAATTTCCACTCCTAAATCTCCACGAGCAATCATAATTCCATCACCTAAAGCAATTATATCATCTACATTTTCTGTTCCATCTTGTGATTCAATTTTTGATAATACTTTAATATCTTTATTATTTGTAGTATTTATTACATCATAAATTTCTTGTAAATCTTGTTTATTTCTAACAAAAGAAGCAGCAATAAAGTCTAAGTTATTTTCACATGCCCATAAAATATCATTTTTATCTTTTTCAGACATGAATTCAAAATTAAGTGTTACACCAGGAACATTAACTCCTCTTCTATCTTTCATATAACCAGTATTTAAAATTTCACAAACGATATCATTACCTTTGATTTCTTTAACTTTAACTGAAACATATCCATCATCTAATAAAATTATATCTCCAGCTTTTAAATCTTTAGTTAATCCTTTATATGAAACGGTAAATTTTTGTGATGTTCCTACAACATCATCCATTGTAATTACTACTTCATTACCTTTTTCTAATAATACTTTTTTTTCTTCAAATAATCCTGTTCTAACTTCTGGTCCTTTAGTATCTAATAAAATAGCTACATTTGTTCCTAATTCTTCATTTAATGCTCTTACAATATTTACTCTTTCCATTTGTTCTTCATAATCACCATGTGACATATTTAATCTAATAATATTCATTCCTTCTAAAATCATAGCTTTTACTGTTTCTTTTTTAGTTGAGGCTGGTCCTAATGTTGCAATTATTTTTGTCTTTTTCATGTTTTCTCCTAATTTTATATATTTAAATATTTATTTGCTAATTGATACATTTCTTGATTTATTTCATGCTTTTGATTTAAAGCTTCTATTATATCATCATGTCTTAATTCATTATTTACTATTCCTATACATCTTGCTGATTCACCTGCTAATAATAATTCAACAGAATATGCCCCCATTCGAGCAGCTAATACACGATCAAAAGGTGAAGGCATTCCTCCTCTTTGAATATGACCTAAAATAGTAGCTCGTGTTTCTATCCCAGTTTTTTCTTCAATAGTTTTAGCTAAAGTGTCAGAAATTTTAACTCCTTCAGCTACTATTATTATAAAGTGATTTTTTCCTAATACTCTATCTGAATTTAATTTTGTAATTACTTCATCGATTGAAAAAGGAACTTCTGGAACAATTGTAAATTCTGCTCCAGTTGAAATACCAGTCCATAAAGCTAAATCTCCAGCATTTCTTCCCATAACTTCAACAACAGAACATCTTTTATGCGAAGAAGAAGTATCTCTTAATTTATCAACTGCGCTTACAATTGTATTCAAAGCTGTATCAAATCCAATTGTAAAATCAGATGATGGTGTATCATTATCAATAGTTCCTGGTATTCCAATACAAGGATAACCCATTTCTGATAACTTTTTAGCTCCCATAAAAGAACCATCGCCACCAACTACAACTAAAGCTTCAATACCTAAAGAATCTAAATTTTTAATAGCTTCTTTTCTAATAGCTTCTTCTTTAAATTCTGGAAAACGAGCTGAACCTAAAATTGTTCCTCCACGATTTATAATATTAGCGACTTTTTTAGTATCTAAAATTTCTATTTCATTATGGTACAATCCATAATAGCCATTATAAATACCATATACTTCTAAATTATTGGCAATTCCCGTTCTTACAACGCTTCTAACTGCTGCGTTCATTCCTGGTGAATCACCACCACTTGTTAAAATACCTATTTTTTTTATCATCTTACTCCTTTTCTTGCATCATATCTTTTAAGATTTTTTTTCTGATAATTCCAATTTTATGACGCAAATAACCGTAAGAAATTCCACTTTCTTCTGATAAATCTTTTAATTTTTTTTTATCAACATGAAAGCTTTCTACTAAATATCTTTCTTTATCAGTTAGATTAAAATTATCGACATCTATATTTAGCAATTCAAATGTTTCTCTTCTTTTTGAATATTCGTGATGATGATATTTCATATCAAAATACATATTTAATAAATCTTTTTCATTCATAAATTACCAAGTACCTTTCATTTGTATAAACTAAATTCTTTTATATTATAGCAAATTTTTTTAATATCTGTTTTTATTTTAATAATATCTATTTTAAAATTAAAAAAACTTACTAATACTATAGTTTATTAGTACTAGATTTTAATTCATTAATAATTTTTTGTTTAATTTGCTCTTGATTATTATTTAATTTTAATAATTGGTAATTTTGAGGATTCATAATGAATATTTTATTAGCAATTGTTACTGCCTCATCTAAATCGTGCGTGACATAAATAATGCTTATTTTATATTTTTTTTGTAAGTTTTTAATAATTGTTAAACTTTCATATTTTGTAATATAATCTAATTTTGATAACGGCTCATCTAAAAGCCATAGTTTATCTTCATTAACTATGGCCCTTATTAAAGCAACTCTACTTTTTTGTCCACCACTTATTTTTTGAACTTTTACATCTTTTAACTGATAAATTTCAAAATCCTTTAAAAGCTTGTCTATTTTTTGCTTATCAATATTTTTTGCTTGAATTTTTAAGGGTAATATTATATTTTGATAAACTGTTTTAAATTCAAATAATGCTAAATCTTGTGGCATATATCCAATATTTTTATTTTCTTTTTGAATTATTCCTTCATAATCTATATTATTCAAAATAGCTTTTAATAAAGTTGTTTTACCACTTCCACTTTTCCCGACAATGGCTATTATCTCTTCATTAGCTATTTGAAAATTTAAATTATTGATTATTGTTTCTTGATTATATTTAACCTTAAGATTTATAATATTCATCAACATATTTATTTGTATACATCTCTTTATAATCTTTTGAACTTACAATTTCATTATCATATAAAAAGTTTGTAAACTCCTCCCATATATTATCATTTTGGTAACCCGCTTTTTGATTATCATTTACGTAATAGTTTGAAACAAATTCTTGAGATTTTTTGATCATTGTTTCATCATAACTGGGATTGTATTGTAAAAATATTTCTGCTGCTTCATCAGGATTTTTTGCGGCATATTCATAGCCTTTTATTGTCGCTGAAATAAAATTTTGTACTAATGTAGCATTTTCTTCTTCAAATTCCTTAGATGTTATGATTACTGGAGTATAAAAATCAATACCTAAATCTGTTAAGGGAATATAATTATATTTTACTCCTTGAACATCTGCTTCTTTATTAGTCCATCCTTCAAATTCCCAAAAAATATCGCAATCATCTTCGTTTGATTGTAAAAACTCTACTCCACCATTAACAATTGAAATACTATCTTTACTTAAGCCAGCATCAGCTACTACTTGCTTAACAATTGCCTGTTCAACATTTGTTCCCCAACCACAATAAGTTTTATCGGCAAAATCTTCTGGTGTTGTTATATTCTTATCAGCATATGAAATAAAACCTGAAGTATTTTCTTTCATAATTCCGTAAATACTTGTTAAATTATCTATTCCTTGATCAAAAGCTTGGGTTACATTTTCTTCATATGATATACCAAAATCAGTAACATTATTAGCTACAGATTGTTCTACTGATGAAGCAGCAGTATCTAAAACATCTAAATTAATTCCATTTTCTGCATAATAACCTTTATCCATTGCCACATAAATTCCTGTATGGTTAGTATTTGGTGTATAATCTAACATTAAACTAACATCTTCCGTTTGAGTTGGAGTTTGTGCACAACCACCCAAAACTATTAAAAGCATGACAATCATAATATATTTTTTCATTTTAACTCCTAATTTTTCTTTGTAATAAATCAACTATTTTTAACATAATAAAAGTTACAATAACAATAATTATTAAAATACTAAATACTAAGTCCGTTTGGTATGAAGCATAAGCTCGATTAAGTAATACACCTATGCCATATTTGGCTCCTAAATATTCCGAAGTAATTCCACAAACAAGTCCATAAGTTGTTGCAACTTTTATACCAGCAAAAAATTGCTCATAGGCTAAGGGAAAATATAAATACTTATATAATTTAAATTTATTAGTTGTTAATGTTTGAAGATATAATTTATGAGATATTGAAATATTTTCAAAACTCTCAACCAAATTTATAATTATAACAAAAGAACAATAAAATACTATTAAAATTAATTTTGAAGTTATGCCATAACCTAACCAAATAAGAATTAGTGGAGCAATTGCTATTAACGGTATCATTTGAATAATATAAATTAATTTTAATAAATACTTTTTTATTACTTGATATTCATTGATAAAAACTGCTAAAATTGTTGCAAATATTATTACTAATAATAATCCAAGAACTGTTTCTAATAATGTATAACTCAAATTATAAAATAAAATCTTCCAATTTTCGATAAAACTTATTCTGATAGAATTTACACTTGGTAAAATAGTTTCATTAACTTGTACTATAATTCTTATTACTTCATATAAAGTACAAATAAAAATAATTAAACAGAAAATTTTTAAAAGTTTTTTTGCAATTTTCAAACTACCTAAATATAGAAATTTTAAAAGTTTTTTCATATTTTCTCCAATATAAAAAGTACAAAAAAAGTATAGTCTAGACTATACTTTTATAGTGTATAGTAACTTGCTACGCTAGTATTAACTAGATCAGCTTAAACGGTATTTCTCAACCTTAAAGGGTACCCGTGTACTTTTTACTTTTATATTTTATATTTATTTTTTATATTTGTCAACTTGTATTTTAAAAAGTTACTTTTCACAAATCCAATTCATAAAATATAATAACTTTTATATCTATAGTAATGTTTTAATAAAATCTTCAACAATTTTAACGTCTTCTTCTGTTCCTTCATCTTCAAATTTATGAATAATAGGAACGTTATATTGTTTGGCAATCGTATCTGCTGAAACAGCAAAATCTGGATCATATCCATGGTTTCCACTCGCTGCTACACCTTTAATTTTTTCAACATTATCATCTAAAAAATCTTCCAAAGCAAAATCTATTTCACCATGGTCAACTGTATTTGTTATTACAATAAAATCATCATCAACTTCTTCTGTTCCACTTATTATTTCTATAGCTTCTAAACTTAAGTTGTCAACAAAACTTTCTACATTTCCTGTAAGTGATATATATACAATTTTCATTTTGCTCCTTTTAATTCAATTTTCTTATTATTTAATATTAACAACTGTTGTTTGAGATTTAGTCATAGATAAAAGACTTGCTTTAATTCCTTGGACACCAACTCCAGAATTTTTATAACCACTAAATGGGAAATTATCCGGTCCTCTTGAAGTTTTAGCATTTATATTTATTGTTCCTGCTTCTAATTTAGGGCTTATTTTTAAAACTTCATTAATGTTGTTTCCAAAAATTGAAGCTTGTAAACCAAATTCACTTTCATTATGAATTTCAATTGCTTCTTCAATTGTTTCATAAGCAATAATTGGTAAAACTGGTCCAAAAGGCTCTTCAAGAGCAAGACGGTCAGTTCGTTTAACATCTGTTATTAATGTAGGATATATTAAATTATTTTCTCGTTTTCCACCAATTAGAATTTTATTACCAACTTTTTTAGCATCCTCAATTAGCTCTTCTACATAATCTGCTGAACTTTTTGATATTAAAGGAACAATAGTTGCATTATCTTGTGGCATACCTACTGTTAGATTTTCAATTTTTACTTTTAGCATTTGTTCAATTTTAGTAACTAAATTTTTAGGAACTAAAACTCTTTTTATTGCTGTACATCTTTGAGCTGAAAAGTTAAAAGCACCACCAATAATTTCATTAACTGCTAATTCTAAATCGCTATCTTCTAAAATAATCGCTGCATCTTTTCCACCTAATTCCATAACTTGGGGAGTCATCGTTAGTTGTTGGGAAATAGAACGACCAGTATCAGTACCCCCTGTAAATGATACCATATCAATTTCATCTTTTTGTACTAAATAATCACCTATTTCTCGACCATATCCTGTAACAAGATTAACAATTCCATTTGGTATTCCAGTTTTTTCTAATAATTTTATAATTTTAATTCCAGCAATACTTCCTTGGGTAGCTGGTTTAAATACTACAGTATTTCCTGATATCAAAGCTGGAGCTATTTTAGCAACTGCTAAATTTATTGGATAATTAAAAGGTGATATTGCTAAAATCACTCCCATAGGAATACGTTTTGTTACTGCTATTTTTGTTTTATTACCACCATAAAATTGTTCTCCTGAAGCAGCCGATATTTCTAAACGATACATTTCTTCAACCGTATATTTGATAATTTCAACCGTACGTTCAACTTCAACAATTGAATCTTGATAATTTTTAGCTATTTCATTTACAAGTGTTAAGGCTAATTCTTCTTTATTTTCAAGCAATAAATCAGCACATTCTAATAAATATTTACTACGTTCAGATATTGTTTTTTCTTGCCATAATCTTTGTTGTTCTTTGGCATATTTATATATACTATCAATATTTTTTTGGGTTAATGCTGGAACTTCACCATAAATACTACTATCTTGTGGGTTTATTATTTTTACATATTCTTCTGTCTTATTTGTTTCCCCACATACTAAATAATCCATTTTTTTCATATTTCTCCTTTAAAATTTATTTTGAAATTTATTTGTAAACTACTCGTAATTATAGCATAATTTTTCTAGCTTATTTTAAAAAGAACTTATCTTTAATATTTTTAACTTTCAAATAGCAACCAAACTTAAATTATTGGATAAATACTAACTTTATTTTTAAATAAAAAACTACAACTTAAAATTATTAAAGCAAATGGTAGTATTTTCCAACCAAATACTTCTATTACAATAAAAAAACTAGTTAAATAGGCATTAGTCGCACTACCAAAAATAAATCCATAACCTAAAGCCGCTACTATTATAACTGGTAAATTCAATATTGTTCCTAAAACTACACCTAAAGTAGCGCCAATAGCAAATAATGGTGTTACTTCACCACCTTGAAAACCAGCACTAATAATTAAAGTTGTTAACCATAATTTTATCAAAAAATCTAAAATTAATATGTTATTTGGATTAGTGAAAGCTTCATTAATTAAATTCATCCCTAAGGACATATAGCGTCCTTGCATTAGTATCATAATTATAATATAAAAAATACTTAAATAAATAATTTTAGTATATTCATTTTTAAAAATTTTTTGATATAAATTTTTTTGATACTTTAAACAAATTGTAAAAAAATTACCTATTAAAATAAAAATTATACTAATTAATATTAATTTTAAAAAATTTATTATATTTAAATATTGGTAGATATTAAAATTTAAATAATTATGAAAATGATTAAGTCCGAAACATTCTGTCAAAAAAGAGCAAGAAAAACACATTACAATAGCAGTATACCAAAAATTCCAACTTTTACGAAGATTTTTATTCATTTCAAAAATAAAAAATATTCCTGCTAGCGGTGTACCAAATAATCCACTAAAACCTGCTGCTTTTCCGACTAATGTGAATAATTTATTATCCAATTTAAATTTTAATGATAAATTATTAGCAAGCGTGGCTCCTAATTGAATCGCCACTCCTTCTCTTCCAACAGAGGCTCCACCTAAATGGGATAACCAAGTACTTAACATTTGAAAAGGTACAATATATAATGATAATTTTTTCTTTTCATATGTTGCTTTAAAAACTTGTTGCATACTATTATCCAGTTTTTGCTTTTTTAAATTTTTCATATAAACTATTAAAAATCCTATAACTGGTAATATTATTAAGTTGTATGGAAAAAATTTAAAGGCGATATTTGACATTATGACTAAAATACTTCCAAAAATATAACAAATAATTGCAATAACTAAACTAACTAATAATATTAGTGATGTGTATTTAATAAAAATTATTAAATTTTTTATACTTAAATTATAAAAGTTCAACAATAATACTTCTCCTTTGTAAAGTTCTTTATAAAATTATAGCATAAAATATTATTTATATATTTTTCTTTTATATAACTTTAATTTATGCTATACTTTATTTAGTTTTAAGGTTTTACAAAGGAGAAATTATGAATAATATTGATATTGTTATTATCGGTGCTGGTCCTGTGGGTTTATTCGCAGGTTTTTATGCTGGAATGCGTGGTTTAAAAGTATTAATTGTTGATACTTTACCTACTCCAGGTGGTCAATTATCTGCTTTATATCCTGAAAAATATATTTATGATATAGCTGGTTTTGATAGAATTAAAGCCCAAGATTTGGTTGATAATTTATTAAAACAATTAAAACGTTTTGAAACAACCACTACTTTTGCACTAAATACTAGTGTTGAAAATATCATTAAAAAAGAAGATAATACTTTTGAAATTCAAACATCTAATAATGTAATTTGTACTAAATCTATTATTATTGCTAGTGGAAATGGAATTTTTTCTCCACGTAAATTAGGTCTTAAAAATGAAGAAAATTGTCAAAATATTCATTATTCTGTAAATAATATTAAGCAATTTACTAATAAAGATGTTGCAATTTTTGGTGGTGGAGATAGTGCGGTCGATTGGGCTTTAATGCTAGAGAAAATAGCGAATAAAGTTTATTTAATTCATCGTCGTGAAGAGTTTAGAGCTCATCAACATTCTGTAACTAATTTAAAAAATTCTACAATAAATATTCTTACTCCTTTTGTACCAACTGAATTGATTTACAATAAAGATACTGAAATAGCAGATAGCGTTATTATTAAACGAGTAAAAACTGATAATTTAGATACTTTAAAAATTGATGATATAATTTGTAATTACGGATTTCTTTCTAATTTAGGTCCTATTAAAAATTGGAATCTTGAATTAGAAAAAAATAAAATTTTAGTAGATTATACGCAAAAGACTAATATTGATGGAGTTTTTGCCATTGGTGATATTTGTACCTATCCTGGTAAAGCTGTTTTAATTGCTACGGGATTTGGTGAAGCACCTATTGCTATAAATAGTGCTTTTTCATATATTAATCCTGATGCTACTTTAACTCAAATTCATTCTTCCCATATCATTGAAGAAGACAAATAAAATAGTATATAAAAAATAACTTTGATTTAATCAAAGTTATTTTTATTTTACAAATTCTTTTTCATATTGAGAAATTTCATTTAAAACTTGTTGTAATGTATCTTCACTACTATTATCATCAGTCTTAATAACTACTAGTTTTTCACATTCTTTAGCCAATTCATCCATAAAACGCTGCGAGTTATATATTTCATTTAAAGCTTTAAAATATTTATAGTTTTCACTATCATTTTCATATTCACGACCACGTTCTTTAATTCTTTTAATGACAACTTCATTGCTAGCTTGCAATAAAATTATTAAACCATTGGGCTCAATACTTAGTAATTTTTTTGTGCTTTTAGCATACTCTTTAAATTGTAAATATTCTTCTTCATTTAAATTTAAATAAGCAAAAGCTTCTACATGATCAGTAAAAGGACGATCTAAAATATGATAATCTTTTTCATAAAAATAACCTAAATATGTTCGAACAATGGTTCCATTAAAAAAAGCGATTTGGTTAGCTAATTCAATTTTAGAAATACCTTTATTATCAACTAATGATTTATAAAATAAATCTAATAATTGATCATCCATTGATTCTTCATATAATTTTGCTTTAGTAAATGTTGATTTTAAATTAGTTGTTAAAGTTGATTTTCCCACTCCAACATTTCCTGAAATTGATATTTGTATATTTTTATTCATCTAACCTCTTTATTTTGTAATTATTTTTTGAATTTCTGTTATTATTTTTTCACTGTCTTCCCATTTATAAATTCTAGCTCCAGAGGCATTTTTATGACCTCCACCTTCAAATTTATTAGCTATTTTTGAAACATTTATATCTTTTTTTGAACGTAAATTAACACGAATAAAGTTGTCATGCTCGACCATTAATAACCAAACTTTTAATGATTTAAAAATTCCTAAAAAATTAACTAATAAACTTAAATGGCTTTTGGAAAATGGAAGTTTTTTTAAATCTTCTTTCGTAAATTTTAAGATTCCTAAACCATTATTAATTTCTATATTTTGATAAAACCACCCTAGAGCTCTTACAGTTTCATCATCTAATTCTTTTAAGTTTAGCATTAAATTCTCAAATTCAAAATCATACTTAACTAATTCACTTGCTATTGCAAATGTTTGTGGTGAAGTATTAGAATAAGAAAATCCACCAGTATCTCCATAAATCCCAGCATACAGCCCTTTAGCTCCAGCAGGTGTTAAAGTATATTTTAAATTTTTTATAAAAATATTATATATTATTTCTGAGGTAGATGATATTTTAGCATCTACAATATTTATATTCCCATATGGTTCTAAATTAGGATGATGATCTATTTTAATAATAAAATTATTATCTTTTATATTTTCATATTTACTTGCTTCTATTCGTTCAATATTAGCTGTATCTAAGATAAAAATTAAACTATTTTTTATTAAGGTATTTAATTTTTCATTCACTGCAATAAACGAAAAGTCAGTAATATTATCATTACCTATCGCATGTATTTGTTTATTTGGATATAACTTTTTTAAAATTTCATATAGCCCTATTTGTGATCCTAAAGCATCAAAATCAGGTCTTTGATGTCTTAAAATATAAATATTATCATACTCTTTTAATTTACTATGTATTATATTAATTTCACTTTGATTATCTTTCATATTAAAATTTTTTTGTCTCCTGTAAAATTTGATACTCTTCATTAGTTGGTATTATCATTACATCTACTTGAGAATCTTTAGTTGAAATAAATAATTCATTTTCTTCATTAGCTTTTTCATCTAATTTTATTCCTAAAAATGCTAATTCTTTTACTAATAATTTTCTTACATCACGAGAATTTTCACCAATTCCTGCTGTAAAAATAATCGCATCTACTCCACCTAATCTAAAATAATACGAACCTATATATTCTACTAATCTTGTGATATAAATTTTCATGGCTATTTTAGCACGTTCATCACCTTTATCCATAGCTTCTTTAATATCTCGAAAATCACTAGATATCCCACTTATTCCTTTAATTCCACTTTCAAAGTTTAATTCATGTGTTATTTCTTCAACTGTTTTACCTGTTTGTTTACACATATACTCAATTATAGCTGGATCAATATCTCCACTTCTTGTTCCCATAACAACACCTTCTAAAGGAGTTAATCCCATTGATGTTTGGATACATTTACCATTTTTTACTGCTGATAATGAAGCCCCATTTCCTAAATGGCATACAATAACACTTTGTTCATCAACTTTAACTCCACGTAATTCAGCACTTTTGTTAGAAACATATTTATGTGAAATTCCATGCATTCCGTATCTACGTACTTTATAATCAGTATACCAACTCATAGGTGTAGCATATAAATATGATTCTTGCGGAATAGTTTGATGAAATTCTGTATCAAATGATAAAATATTTTTAACATTCGGTAATAATTCTTGAATAACTTCTATTCCTTGAGCATTAGGTAAATTATGAAGTGGTGCTAAAGCTGCTAAATCTTTAATTTTTTGTAAAGTATCGGGTTGTACTAATGTTGGTTCTTTAAATTCTTCAGCTCCTTGCACTACACGATGTCCAACTTTTATAATTTCTGCTAATGAATTCATAACATTATTTTCAATTAACATCTGTAAAACTAGTTCTATACCTTCTTTATGATTTTTAAAGTCTTGTTCTTGTTTTACTTTTTTATCTTCTATTTTTATTTCAGCATATGAACCTGGTATTCCAATTCTATCAACAACTCCACTTGCTAATACTGCATCTGTTTCATTATTAAATAACTGAAATTTTACTGTTGAACTTCCAGCGTTTAAAATTAATACTTTTTCCATTTTTTCTCCTATAAATAATTTTCTATATTTTCTTGTTGGATATTATTATTTTCCAACTTAATTTCTTCTAAAAATTTTTGATAATTAAACTTTTCTTCTTCTTTTAAAATATCTTCAATTCGTGGTTTTGTTTCTGGTCTTTTAGGCGCAAACACTGTACAAGCATCTTCAAACGGTATAATTGATGTTTCATATGTTTCATATCTTTTAGCTTTTTGTATTATTTCATTTTTATTATGCGTTATTAAAGGCCTGATAACTGGAACTAAACTTACCATATTTGTCATTGTAATACTTTCTATTGTTTGTGATGCTACTTGACCAATACTTTCGCCAGTAAGTAACATTTTATAGTTATTTTTTACAGCATAATCACTAGCTTTACGATACATTATTCTTCGCATTAATAATAACGTGTATTTATCTATACAATTTTTTTTAATCTCCAATTGGACAGCAGTTATATTAAAATTAAATAATTTTACATTTGCATCATATTTTTGTAAAATTTCAACTATTGTTTGAACTTTTTGTAATGCTCCTTTAGTAGTATATGGAGGTGTTGAAAAATGCACACAATCAATTTTTATTCCACGTTTCATAGCTTCAATTGCTGCTACTGGTGAGTCAATTCCTCCAGATAATAAAACAAGACCACGGCCACCACTTCCAATTGGAAGTCCACCCATTGCTTGTATTTTTTTATGAAAGATATAAGTGTAATCTTGTAAAATTTCAATTCCAATTTCTTGCTTAAAATCTTTTAAAGATACTTGAAGCCCAGTTAATCCATCGTTAGCTTTTAAAATTTCTCCACCAATTCTTTTAGATAATTCTTGTGATGTATATTCAAAATCTTTATTACTTCTTTTAGTACTTACTCTAAAACAAGGTGTTGTTCTGTCAAATACTTCTAACACAGTATCTTTAATACTATTATAATCACTTTGTGTACGTAAGGCTAAGGAAATATTTTCAATTCCTGGTAACTTTAAAAAACTCTTATATAATTCTTCTTCATCTTGTGGCTGAATATCAATAATTATCCGATTTCTAAGACGTTGAATCTTTGTTTCATAATTTAGAACTTTTTGTTTTACTGAAGCCATTAAACTACGTTCAAAAAAACTTCTATTTTTACCTTTTAAATTTATTTCTCCATATCTTAATACTAAACTTTTCATATCTTCCTTACTGTATCATACTTTTGTAACTGCTAAGATTAATTGTACTTACTATACTACGGTACAATTCTTCCCCTTTTTCATTAGTTGTTGATAAAATTCCATGAATTTCTTTCAAAATTTTACGGTATTCTTTATCATTATAAAGATTTAAAAAGTGATTATAATATTTAGCATATTCATCGTTTATAATAAATCTATTATAAAATAAAATTAATTTTTCTACCCCTAAACGTTGTTTGATATCTTTTTGAGCTTCTACTCCAAATTGTAATAATTGTTTTTCAATAACATCACTTAAAACTCTAACTAACCCAATATCTAAAGGCTCTTTTTCTAGTTCTAATGCTAGCTCTTCTAGCTTAGTTTTAATTTCATTATAACTAGCAACTAAATTTTGAGACATAATCTCAAAATGATGATGTTCTTTTAAATACAAAGTAACATTTACTAACTCTTTTTGATAGACATAAATTTTATCTCTAATTGCTATTTCATCACTTCTTATGGCAGCTAAATTTTTTATTAAAGTTCGTAAATTTACTAACACTCTTTCTAAATATTTACTTGTTTGTAGAACATTTTCTTCATATTGAATAAAATTTTCTTTTTCTTTAATAATAATATTTATTAATTTTTCATAATCTTCTTTAAATTTTAAAAATGATTGTTCTTGTTCTTCAATTTTATCAAAATGAGAAATATTATTAATATTATATAATTTCTTAATTATTTCTTTTTCTTCTTTACAACCACCTATTAATTCTTCAACCAATTTTATTTTCTCAGAATTTTTATTTTTTATACTTTCAATCTCTTTAATTTCTTTAGCTTCATTGCTAAGTTTTTGATCATATTCTTTAACGTTATCCATAAAAAATTCTAACTCTTTAACATAAGTTGCTAATAATTCTTGATTATCTAAATCTATAATTTCAATTTTTTCTTTAAAATATTCTTTTTTCTTTTGATATTTAGTATATACCGCATCTAATTCTTGATTATAACTAAAATATTTATATTTTTGTAACAATAGTTTTTCTGAATTTATTGTTTTTAATATTTCGTCAGCTTCAATTAATTCTTGATAATAGTCAATAATTACCTTTACATTACGTTCTAACTCTACTAGTAAATCATTTCCAGATTTCAAATGAATTCTAGCCGATGGATAATCTCCATCTTTTTGATCTTTTTCAAAATCATTAATTTTAACAGTAATATTAGCAACTTTAGCAATAAATCATTCACTTACAAAACCATATATTTTAACTTGTTGATCAAATACATTATTTAAGGTTTTTAAGCGTTCTTTTAAATCTACCGCCATTTGTGTATTGTCCAACTCAAAAGATGTGAAGTTTTTTAATTTAGTATAATATTCTTGAGCAAATTTTAAAAAATAATCAATTGTTGAATTTAAAATTTTACTACGTTTAATATATTTTCCGCTTTTAGTTTTTAGTTCTAATTGTTCTAAGTCCGCTTGTAATTCTAAGATTTCATTTAAACCTTCATCTAAAACCAAATATTCTTTATCCCAATTTAAAATAAGTTCTTGCGTTTGAGGATTTTTGGAAATTTTTTTACAACGTTCTAATTCATTTTTAATTTCTTCATATTTTTTTTGAATCACTTCAAAATTAGCTTGATTTTTCTGTTTTTGTTCAACAATTTTTTTTTTGTTTGACATTTTTCGTAAAATTAATAAACACATTAAGACAAATAAAAAAGATAAAAATATATATACTAAATTAATCATCTAGCTCCTTATTTTCTTTGATATCTTTAATTTTCTTTTCAATTTCTTCTGTCAATGCCATATCTTGTTCTAATAAATTTTTAACATTTTCTTTTCCTTGCCCTAATTTTTCTCCTTCATAAGCATACCACGAACCTGATTTATCTAAAATCCCCAAATCAACGGCAATATCAATTATTTCTGAAATTTTAGAAATACCTTTTCCATAAATAATATCAACTTCTACTTGTCTAAAAGGTGGGGCCACTTTATTTTTAATTACTTTTATACGAGATTTTGTTCCGATAATATCAGTTCCTTTTTTAATTGTATCAGCTTTTCTAATATCGATTCTAACTGAAGAATAAAATTTTAAAGCTCGTCCTCCAGTTGTAGTTTCTGGATTTCCAAACATGATTCCTACTTTTTCTCTTAATTGATTAATAAAAATAACAATTACTTCAGATTGGTTAATAACTCCAGCCATCTTTCTTAAAGCTTTAGACATTAATCTTGCTTGAACACCAACAGTATGATCAGACATTTCTCCATCTAATTCAACTTGAGGTACTAAGGCTGCTACTGAATCAACTACAATAATATCTACCGATTGTGATCTTATTAAAGTATCTGCTATTTCTAACGCCTGTTCTCCACTATCAGGTTGTGATAAAATTAAATTTTTAGTATCTACACCTAAATTTTTAGCATAAATAACATCAATCGCATTTTCAGCATCAATAAAAGCAGCATTTCCACCTGCTTTTTGAACTTCAGCAATTGCATGAAGTGCTAATGTTGTTTTTCCTGATGATTCAGGTCCATATATTTCAACAATTCTACCTAAAGGATATCCACCAATTCCTAAAGCATCATCTAATAATAAAGAACCACTACTTATTTTTTTTATTTCTCGATTATGATTTTCTCCTAAAATCATAATTGATTCATCACCAAATTGTTTTTTTATATTTTTTAAAGCAATTTCTAATGCTTTTTGTTTATCATTCATAATTTCTCCTGTTCATAAATTTTATAAACTATATTTAAATTCACCACAATATATAGCGTAGCTAATATAGTTGATAGCGGTATGTTATACATTTCAAAAGGGTAGTTTTGTAATAATAAAAGAGCCATCATAATTACATAATGTATTTCTTTATACTGCCAAAGTTTCAAAAATTCTCGATTAATTTCATTTTTACTTTGTTTATATTTTATTGATAATAAAAGAAATAATTCTGTTACAAAAATTGTTAAACCAATTAAAAATCCTAAATTATCAATATATATATTTAATAATAGTAAACTAAAAATATTAGTATAGTACACAACTTCATAAATCAAAGTATTTTTAGCAATAGTACTCTGCATTAAAAAAATATTAATTTTTTTACTATCTTTTAAAAAGAACATAAATAATAGTAATACAACAGCAATAATATTATTTTCACTAATATAATTATTAAAATATATATAAGTATCTAAACTTAAGATAGATGTTGTTAATAACATAATAATTAATATTAATAATATAATACTTATAATTTCAATTTTATAATATTTAAAAGTAGTGTATAAAGTTTTTTTAAATTTATCCATCTTGCCTAACTTTCTTGTTTTTCAAAAACTATATAATAGTGCCCAGTTAAATCTTTTATTTCATCAGTTATATTTGTATCATTAATTTTAACTTCAATATTTTGAATATTACCAATATTTATTTCTAAATTGTTTGCATCTTCAAGTGTATATTCCAAATCCTCGTCAGTACTCAAAGTTTTTTGTTCTTGAATATTATCATCTATTGAATAATCTAAATATACTTCTCCTAAAGCATGAATTTTCACGTTAATATTTTTTAAGTCTGTTACTAAAACTTTAATAACATTATCTTCAACTTCAACTTTTGGTTGCACAACTGGATTATCAATAATCTTATCTGGCGTTAATACTGTATCTTGTAATTTAGTAGTTTCATTAATAGTCTGATTAGTTTCCGGCTTATTTTTAAAATTATAGACTGTAATAAAAATTAAAAATATAATAAACAGTAAAAATATTAAATAAGAAATTATTTTTTTAATATTTTTAAAACTTCTTTTTTTTGTAGCTTTTTTTAATTTTTCTGGACTTAATTCATTTAAAACTATCGTTTCTTCTACTAAAGAAGGAAATTCATTTTTTATTACTCTTTTATTTTCTTCGTAATTTAATCCTAAAATAGTTATATATTTTTTTAAAATCATGCGCATATAACTATTATTCCCAACACTTTTACCTTGTTCTAATTTTTTTATATTTTCTGATGATATCAAAAGTTCTTTAGCTATTTCTTCAATAGATTTATTTAATTGATTTCTTTTTTGTTGTAAATCTTGCATTAATTCTTGATAAGTATTTTCTTTTAAATTTTCTGTATTTATATTATCATCATTTTTATTCATTTCACCTACCTAATATTTTGAATGTATTAAACCACTTTATTATAACATTTTATTAGATATTATAGTTTTTATTTTTAATAATATTTTTTGATTTAGTTGAGTATTTAAAGTTTTTATTTGGAAATTTTTTAAAATTTGATAATATTCTTGGATATTTATCTGGTTTTCTTCAAAATTACTTAGTTGTTCAGCAAAAACTTTTTCATTATTAAAGCTTTTTATAAATTTTCCTAAATATTTATTTTTTATTGTTTGTTCTAATTTTATATTAGGTCCACTAGTTAAAATATCATCTAAAACATACGAAAATTTTTGAAGATCTTTATTGGTTATATAAAATAATAATAATTTTAAATTTTTATACATAATAAAATCATACATGAAGCTATAATCAAGAGCTTGTTGTTCTTCATATAGGATATACTTATCATTAAAATTAGTAAATAATAATTCTAATAAGATTTCTAAATATATTTTATCTTTGATTGTATAATCTACTTTTTGTAATTCTTTATATGTTATTGCTAAATAATTTTGGGAAACTTCCATAAAATAATTATTAGTTTGATTTTCTAATACATTCATTGTCTCTGTTTGGACTATTTTATTTATATCATAATTTGGTATGTTTGTTTTAAGTGTCATATAGTCTTCAACAATTTGCACTAAATTTTCCACTTGTGGTCCAACAATTACCAGAAATTGATTTTTTGGTTGATAAAAATCAGTATAAGCTTCTTTTAACATTTGAAACGTCATATCTTTAACATCCGTTTCACTTCCTAAAATATCTTCTTTATATTTTGAAGTTTTTATACTATTTTTTAAAGATTGTTTATATATTTGCCAATCTGGATTCTTATCATACATTCCAATTTCTTCTAAAATAATTCCTTTTTCCTTTTGTAATTTAGCTTCTGTTAAATAAAAAGTATTTACCATTTCTAATAAAATTTGTAAATTTTCTTCAATATTTTGGGAACTTGAAAATAAATAAGAAGTTTTAGTATGTGAAGTATAAGCATTAGGTGAAGCCAATAAATCAGAAAATTTTTCAAAAGCATCACCGTAAGGCATATTAAACATAATATGTTCTAAAAAATGAGCTATTCCTGGATTATGTTGTACAGTTTTATTATTTTTTTGATATGTATAATCTACTGCTCCATAATTAATTGTATAATTCACATAAAATTTTTTATATTCGGTATTAGCGTAATAAATAATTTTAAATCCATTATCTAAAACTTTATAATTTACTTTATTTAATAATTCATTTATTTTTAATTCATTCATTTTTTACCTTTTTTCAATTTTTTTTAAATTAGCTAAACCTATTAAAATTACTATTCCTAAAATAAAAGGAAAAACTTCAAAATTTTGAACTGATAAAGCTGAATTTCCTATTTTTTCAATACTTAATGGAGCATTAATAATTGGTAAAATTGAACCAATTAATAAACCTTCAATAAAATAAATGGTATTGCTTTTATACTTTTCAAAAACGTTAGCCAATATTTTAGCAACACTAAATAAGCCACTAACTGCTCCTAAAGCAAAAACAATAATAAAACTTAAGCTACTTAAATCAGCACTTAATAGTTTATTTAAAGCCTCAATTAAAGGATAATAAACTCCAAAAATTAATAAGATAGTACTTCCACTAATCCCCGGTAATAACATTGAAGAAATTGCTAACATTGCTACAATAAAAACGTAAATATAATAAAATATTTTATTATTTATTAATAAATTAGTAGTTAATTGATTTCCTAGCATAAATACTAACAGTACTAAAAAAAATCCGCCTAGCGTGTAAATTAATTTTTGGGGAACTATTTTATAACTTTTAAAAGCTTCTTTGAAAGTTATTGGAATTGACATTAACACTAAACCTAAAAATAATGAAGTAATAAAGTAGATATTACTATCGACAAATTTTCCAATTATTAAAATAGAAATTATCGCTCCAACGAACCAACCACTGCCCATTTTAAACAAAAAAATAAAAGATTCTTTAAATTTTTCTTGCTGATTTAGTTTACTTAAGGCGGTAATGAACCGCTCATAAATTCCTAAAATATAAGTAATTGTACTACCACTAATCCCGGGCATCGTATCAGCTACACCCATTAAAAATCCCGACATTACTATATAAAACAAATTTAACATAGTTTAATTACTCCTAACATTCTTCCAGTTTCCTTATCTCGACGAAATGAAAATAAATCTTGTTCTTGAACTGTATCTAAAGTAGATATGAAAATATTAGCTTTTTTTACACCATTTTGTAATAGAGCATTTTCATTATATTTAACAATATCAATATTACAAGTATCTTGATTTTTACTAATAACTTCTTGAGTTGTATAGCTATTATCTTTAAATAATTTATATACATCTTCTTGAACTTCAAAACTTTCTTTTTTAATATTTGGACCAATAATAACTTTTAAAGCTTGTAAATCAACTTTTTCTACTTGTTGTAAATGATTTAGTACTTCTTCAACAATATTTTTACTAGTTCCTTGCCATCCGGCATGGATTACCCCAATTAAGTTTTTTTGTGGTTCATAAAAATATATTGGTGTACAATCAGCATAAAAACAAGCTAATGGAAGATCTTTTTCATAAGTATATAAACAATCCGTCGCTGTTATTCCATCAGCAAAATCCAACATCCCTTTACCACATTCTTGCTCTGTTATTTTTTTAATATTTATCCCATGATTTTGATTAGCAAAAACAAATCTTTTTAAACTACTATTAATTTGCTTAGCTAACTTTTTACGATTTTCTAAAACAGCTTCTGGCTTATCTCCTACTTGAAAGGCTAAATTATTACTAGTGTACACACCAGTACTAACTCCACCTAATTTAGTTGTAAAAATAACTTGAACATTATTTCCAAATTTTTCACTTATTAATAAATTATCTTTTAAATTAAATACTTGATTTAAATCCTTCACTTTACTCCTTATTTTTTAATTTTTTTAATTTTTCATACTGTTCATACAATTTAGTTTCATATCTTGAATTTGTTTGAAATTTTACATACTCACTATTCTTTACTTCTTGTGGTAATAAATTTTGATAAAATGCTTGTTCTTTGCTATATTTATTGTTTTCATCTTGATTTTGACGAATATTTAAAGGAATAGTCGCATTAGGATATCTTTTAACATCAGCAATCGCTTCGTCTAACGCTTGATAAGCTGTTATTGATTTTGGCGATAAAGCTAATTCAATAATAATATTTGCTAAAATAATTCTACCTTCTGGCATACCAATTGTTTTAAATAATTCAATTGCATTTAAAACTTTTGTTACTAATGAAGGATTAGCTAATCCAATATCTTCATAAGCAATAATTGCTAATCTTCTAAATAATATTTCGTAATTACCTATTAGTAATAACTTTGCCAAATAAAATAAGGCAGCATTTACCGCAGAAGCACGAATTGATTTTTGAAAAGCTGAGATTAAATCATAATGCTCATCTTGCTTACTTTGATGTCTAATATTTGCTTGTAATATAGTTTGTAATATTTCAGCAGTTAATTCTTTTTTAGGATAATTATTTACAATAAAATTAAAAAATTGCAAACTCTTACGAATATCATTTCCAGAAGCTAAAACAATATTTTGGATAACTTTTTCTCCTAAAATATTTTGGGGAAATTTTACTAAATTATATTTTTGCAAATAGTCAAATAATTGTTGGAAATTTATTTCTTCTAAAGGAAATATTAAAACTCGACTTCGAAATGCTGAATGTAAGTGATAAGTTGGATTCTCTGTAGTTGTACCAATTAACATAATATTTTCTTTTTCTAAATATGGTAAAAATAAGTTTTGTTTAATTTTATCTAAGCGATGAACTTCATCAACTATTATTAATAGTTCTTGATTTTGATAATTAAATAAAACTTCTTCAAACTCTTTTTTAGTTGTTTTAACCGCATTTAAATTAAAACTAGTCTTCTTAGTATACGTCGCAATAATATTCGCTATTGTAGTCTTCCCAATTCCACTAGAACCATATAATACAAAGGAAGCAAAGTTATTGTTATCAATCATTTTTTTTAATGGACCATTATTTTTTATTAATTTATCTTGTCCAATAATATCTTCTATTTTTTTTAACATATTAATCTATTTGTAAAATCCAATTATTAATTATTTCTTTTGTCTTACGTTCTTTTGATATTAAAGTTCCTAAAATTTCCCCATTATTTAGGGCAATAAATGATGGAATACCTAAGATTTCATAAGTATTTGCTAAATCAGCATATTCATCGGCATCAATATAAATAAATTCATACTTTTGGTGTTCTTTTTCAATTTCATTAATAAAATTATTTAAATAAAGACAATCTGGACACCATGAAGTAGAAAAGACTAGCATTTTTAAACCTTCATTTATATTTATTTCGTTTTTATAATTTTTCATTTTTACTCCTAACTTATATTATACAATAAATTTAGTATCAATACTTAATATATTTGAACCTTCTTCAATTAATAAATTGCAACCTTTGGATTGTTTGGAAAATATACTTCCTGGAAGTGCATAAACTTCTTTTGATAAATCTAAGGCTACTTCAACGGTTGTTAAGGAACCGCTTTTAACATTTGCTTCAATTACTAAAATCTTTTCTGATAAAGCGGCAATTAAACGATTACGCATTAAAAAATGCCATGGTTTTGGAATAACAGTTGGTGGATATTCGCTTATTATTAAACCTGTTTTCTGTAACTGTCTAAATAACTTCATATTATTTTTAGGATAAATATGTTTAAATCCTCCACCTAAGATAGCAATTGTTGCTAAATCGTTAGTTAAAGCTCCTTGATGTGCAAGCTGATCAACTCCTTTAGCAAAACCACTAACAATTGTATATCCTTTAATATTATTCATAATAATTTGCAATGCCTTTTGACCGTATAGAGTATTATCACGACTTCCAATAATAGCTAATTTTTTAGTCTTTAACAATTTAATATTTCCATAATAATAAATAACTAATGGTGGTTTAGGCAATATTTTAAATTCTTCCGGATATTCTTTACAATAAAGTGTAACACATTTTACTTGTAATTCTTGACAATAATTAATAGCTTTTGTTTTGTCAATACTTTGTAATTCTGAATCTTTAATTAGATACTTAATTTTCTTTTCATAATTTTGTTCTAAAAAATCTAAATAAATTATTTTTTCTTTCATTTATCCCCATCTATTATAATACACTAAAACTATTAAAATATCTGAATTTTATTTTTTTCTCCTAATTAATACTAAAAACAGAACAAATTAAATGTTCTGTTTTAAATTACTTATTTATTTAAATTTTAATTATTTTTTTAAATTATAAAAAGCATCTAACCCTTTATATTGTGCTAAATCTCCTAATTCATCTTCAATTCTTAATAATTGATTATATTTAGCAATTCTATCTGTTCTTGAAGCTGAACCTGTTTTAATTTGTCCAGCATTTGTAGCTACAGCAATGTCAGCAATTGTTGCATCTTCTGTTTCTCCTGAACGGTGTGATACTACTGCTGTATATCCTGCTTTTTTAGCCATTTCAATAGCATCAAATGTTTC
>JBKDZV010000117.1:0-32291 GCA_047971455.1 Mycoplasmatales bacterium
ATATCCTTTACTCTTCCTCTTAAATATCATTAGTCCAATTATTAATATTATTAAGTTTATCATTATTCTTCCCTTTTATTTTAATTTGACTGGTTATGTGCTACCTGCATCTATATTTTCTAAATCTCATATTTCTGTTGAAAATCCCATTGTTCCATTTAAATATCTTGACCATCTAATACTTGGTTATCCATCTCGATTATATAATCAACATCTTTAACATAATAAACTTTGAAATCGGTTGTTCCCTATTCTTTTGTATAATTTGTACTTTCAGCTAGATTTTTACCTTAGTTTGGGTGGGCTTCATTTAAATCTTTTGCTTTTAAACTATACATATTATCATTATACCACTTAATGCTTGAGCTTTGGTATAGTTTAAATATTGTCCTCCTCCGATAATTAATAAGGCCATTAAACCTATACTATATAATACAAACTTGTGTTTGTTTTGCTTCAATTTTACTTTTTTCATTATTCTCCTTTAGTTTTCTCACTCTCTTAGGATATAATTCTTTTCTGTAAAATGAATTTTCTTTAAGTTTAGCATATTTTAAATATTTTGTAAAGATAATAATTTTAGCATTTAATAATTTTTTTACTAATTATTAAGCTTTATTATATTTTTTATCTTAAACATTTAATATTTAAACTCTTAAAAATCAAGGTTATTTACTAGGTTTTTTACTTTTTAATTTTTAAAATTTTTATTTTTTAAAATAGTTAATTTTTTGTTAAGTTTTTAGTTATAATTCCATCCCTTTAATGAATTAAAAATTTTAGTTTTAATTTTTCTTTATTTTTCAAGTAAATAAGCCATTTTATTGATTTTCTCACCTCTAAAAAGAAAACATTTGCAAAATAAGTTGCTTTTTTAAACTTTTTCTGTTAGAATAAAATTACGAAACAAATAAAAAAAATTTAGGAGCTAATATGTCATATTTTAATGTTAAAAAAATAGAATACAAAGGAACAAATAACAACGAACCTTTTGCATTCAAGCACTACAATAAAGATGAAATCGTTGCTGGAAAAAAAATGAGTGAGCATTTAAAATTTGCTATGAGTTATTGGCACACATTTAATGCTATGGGAGTAGATCCATTTGGTGGACCAACAATGTTTAGAGAGTGGGATAAAGAAGAAGATGTAATTAAAAGAGCCGAAGAACGAGTATATGCTTCTTTTGAATTTATGGAAAAATTAGGTTTAGAATACTTTTGCTTCCATGATGTAGACTTAGTACCAGAAGTAGAAGACTATAATCAATTTAATAAAATCTTAGACGCTGTAGTTGAATTAATCGAAAAGGAAATGCAAAGAACGGGAATTAAATTATTATGGGGAACAACAAATGCCTTTACTAATCCTCGTTTTGTTCATGGAGCAGCAACAAGTTGTAATCCAGAAATTTTTGCTTACACTGCCGCTCGTATTAAAAAAGCAATGGAAATAACTAAAAAATTAAATGGAAAAGGTTATGTATTTTGGGGTGGAAGAGAAGGATATGAAACTTTATTAAATACTAATATGAGTTTAGAACTAGATAATTTTGCTTACATGTTATCTTTAGCTAAAGATTATAAAAAAGAAATTGGATTTACTGGAGAATTATTATTAGAACCTAAACCAAAAGAACCAACAAAACATCAATATGATTTTGATGCCGCTACTGTAATTGGATTTTTACGCAAATATAATTTAGAAAATGATTATAAATTAAACTTAGAAGTAAATCACGCCACTTTAGCTGGTCATACAATGCATCATGAAATGGTAATTGCTAGAGAAAACGGAATGTTAGGAAGTATTGATGCTAATTATGGAGATGTTTTATTAGGTTGGGATACTGACCAATTCCCAACAAACATTTATGATGCTGTCTTAACAATGTATGAAGTTTTAAAAAATGGTGGTCTTCCTGTTGGAGTTAACTTTGATGCTAAAGTTCGTCGTCCTTCATTTGAAGATGAAGATTTATTTTTAGCATATATCGTTGGAATGGATACTTTTGCTAAAGGATTAAAAGTAGCTGCTAAATTATTAGAAGATAAAGTATTAGAAGACTTTATTGCTGAGCGTTATGCTGGATATTCTTCAGGATTAGGAAAAGACATTGTTGATCAAAAAGTATCATTTACTTCATTACAACAACACGTAGAAAAAAATCCAGTAAGTCAAGGTAATAAATCAGGTAGACAAGAATATTTAGAGTCAATTATTAATCAATATATTTACAATACTAAGTAAAATATTGCAAAGTAAAGGAGTAACATGGCTTATATAGGTCTTGATGTTGGAACAAGTAGTGTAAAAGGATTATTATTAAATGAACAACATGAGGTGGTTAAAACCGCCTCAAGAGTTTATCCAATTAATTACTTTAATGATGGCTGGAGTGAACAAAATCCTGAAGATTGGTATAATAAATCTTTAGAAGTCTTGCAAGAATTAATCACTAAAGAAATAACTATTAAAGGAATTTCTTTTTCTGGACAAATGCATGGTTTAGTAATTTTAGATGCTGCTGATCAAGTTATTCGACCAGCAATTTTATGGAATGATCAACGAACTATTGCTGAATGTCAATATTTAAATGAAGAAATCGGTAAAGATGTCTTACGTAAAGAAGTAGGAAATATTGCTCTTACAGGTTATACATTACCTAAAATATTATGGGTTAAAAATCATGAACCGGAAAATTTTAGAAAAATTAAAAAAGTAATGTTGCCTAAAGATTATGTTGCTTATAAACTAACTGGAGTCTTTGCTTCGGATGTTTCTGATTTAAGTGGAACTTTATTATTTGATGTGAAAAATCGTACATATTCTCCAAAAATGGTAGATGTTTCTGGTTTGAAAATCGAAAATTTACCAAAAATTTTAGAAAGTTATGAGGTTTCAGGATTTTTGAAAGAAAGTTTAAAACAACATTTGAATTTAAAAAATAATGTAAAAGTTATTATTGGTGGTGGTGATCAAGCAGTTGGAGCAGTAGGTACAGGAACTGTTTTAAAAGATGATATTAATATTTCTTTAGGAACTAGTGGGGTTGTTTATGTTAGTCGTGATAAATTTAGTTTACCTAAAAATGAAATTGTTCATAGCTTTTGTGATGCTACTGGTTCATATTTATTAATGGGGGTAGCTTTAGCTACTGGAAGCAGTATGAATTGGTTTTATGAACAAATTTTAAAACAAGATAATTATGCAGGGCTAGAAGAAAATTTACTTCATGCTAATAGTAGTGATTTATACTTTTTACCTTATATTTCTGGGGAAAGAAGTCCAATTAATGATCCATTAGCTCGAGGAGCTTTTTTAGGACTTAGTAATCAAACAACTAATTTTTCTATGATTAAAAGCATCATTGAAGGAACAAGTTTTAGTCTTAAACATATAACTGAAAGTTTAGAAATCATTAATTTAAAAAATATTAAGATAACTGGTGGCGGAAGTAAAAATCCTTTTTGGCGAACAACGATTGCAAGTTTATTCCAAACAAGTATTAATACTATTAATACTGAAGAAGGTCCTGCTTTAGGAGCGGCTATTTTAGCTATGGCTGGTGCTCAAAATATTGATATTAAGGATATTACCAAAAAAATTGTTAAAAAAGATCAAATATGTCAACCGGAGTATGATTTAGATGAAAAATATACAAAATGGAAAACTATTTATCCAAAAATTAAAGAATTAGATTTATAAATTATATCTTGAAGGAAGTATTGTTTAGCAAAATTATAAAATTAGTAACGAAAGGAGTCATGGCATGCGCTTATCAAAAAATTTGATTTACTTTTTTGGTGCTTTAGGTGGTCTATTATTTGGATATGATACGGGAGTTATAGCTGGTGCTCAATTATTTATTCAAAGAGACTTTAATTTAACTGATGCTCAAATTGGTTTTGTTGTAAGTTGTGTTTTAATCGGGGCAGTTATTGGGGCGGTATTAATATCACCCTTATCTGATAAACATGGTCGTAAAAAAATGGTTATCTTAACTGCACTTATTTTTTTAGTTGGAGCATTAGGAAGTGCTGTTTCACCAAATGTAGTTGTTTTAAATATTTCTAGATTATTTTTAGGAATTGCTGTTGGGGGAGCAAGTGCTTTAGTTCCAATGTATTTAGCTGAATTAGCTCCGGCTAATCAACGAGGAAGTTTGTCTTCGTTAAATCAATTAATGATTATGATTGGGATGTTAATTGCTTATATTGCTAATTATGTTTGGCGTTTAGCTCCACTTGATTGGCGCTTAATGTTAGGATTTGCTGCTGTTCCTGCTGCTATTTTATTTATTGGAGGAATAGTATTACCAGAATCTCCTCGTTATTTAGTAAAAATAGGTAAGAAAAAAGAAGCTGAAAAAATCTTATTAAATATTCGAACTCAAGCTGAAGCTCAAAAAGAGATGGCTGAGATTGAAGAACAAAATAATCAAGACAAAGGTACACTAAAAGATGTATTTTCTGGTTGGGTAAGACCAGCACTTGTAGTTGCTTTTGGATTAGCAGTATTTCAACAATTTATGGGATGTAATACTATATTTTATTACGCTCCAAGAATTTTAATGAGTGGGGGAACAGATGAAACAGCAGCAATTATTGCTCAAATTATTTTAGGAATATTTTATGTTATTGTTACTGCTGTCGCTGCAATTTATATGGATAGATTTAAACGTAGAAGTGTTTTAAGTATTGGAGCAATAGCTATGGGAATTTCATTTTTTGCTCTTTCTTGGGCGTTTACGGTTGAAGCTGATAAAGATGGCTTTCATATTTTAACTTTCATTTTTATTGCGACATATATTTCTAGTTTTTGTGCTACTTGGGGTCCTGTTATGTGGGTTATGATTGGGGAAGTATTTCCTTTAAAAATCAGAGGTCTTGCTGTAGGGATTGCCTCATTAGTCAACTGGATATCTAATTGGATTGTCTCTGTTAGTTTTCCAGCATTAGAATCAAGTATTGGTGATGTTTCATTATTCATTGGTTTTGGAATTGTTTGTATACTTGGTGCTTTCTTCGTTAAATATTTTGTTTTTGAAACTCGAGGACATAGTTTAGAACAAATAGAAGAAGCCTTAGAAAATAATACTACTAAAAACTTAAATGTTTAATAAAAATAATTTAATTGTAAAAATAAATAAAATTTAAAATAAATAAAACTAAACTAAAAATCTTTTGTAAAATTAAATAAAAAATAAAAAAAGGATATCTCTTCTTGAGATATCCTTTTATATATTTATAATTTTTAAAACATATATATTTTTAGGCCTCATTATATATGAGTTTAATTTCATTTCGTTAAAGTATTTATCCATTATATTAACATCCTACCAGCCAAAGATCAGTCTTTTTTGTCTAATTGTTAATTACATTGTGCCATAATTTCTAAACAAAAACTATTTTTTTATATAATTATATAAATCTATATCCGATATTTCCTCTACTTTAATCCAACCAAATCTTTTAAATTTCAATCTATTCATTATTGTTCTTCCTCGCAGTATATTTTATTTTCTTCAAACAATTCCCACATTTTATCTAAAGCATTTGAGTCTCTTTTTAATAAATCTTCAAACTTATCATACTTAATTGTAACTTCCGATATTTCATCAACTGTTTCAAAATTAAAATATGTTAAAAAGTCTTCCCATTGTTCTTCTGTTAAATATCTATGTATTATAACATATGTAGATTTACTTATTTCAAAAAGTTTATTTAAATCAGGTTTTAATACTTCTGCTTTATGGGGTTTCCAAACTTTCTTCAAAATCTTGAATTTTCAAATCTATTGTTAAATTTAATGAATTAACTATTGTATCTATTAATTCCTCTCCTTCTAATGGAAAAAAGTATAAATGATAATCATTATTTATTTCTCCCATTAAACTTTCAACAGTTGTAATTCCCCTATGAAGATTATGATTTAAATCAGCTAATATTTTTCTATTATAATTATAATCTTCTCTTCTTTTAGCTGCTTCTTCTAAATTTACTATAGATTCAGTTATTTGAGATTTAGCTCCTATTTCCCATATATCACATCTATTATCTTCTTTTACTATAAAATTGTATGTTTTTTTATCTTCTATCAACCCTCTTTTAATTTCTTCTAACGCTGCTATTTACACTTTATAATTATTTATTATTTGGTTCCTAATTAATTATTTGTTATTAACTAAATAATCAACAACTTTAGTTAACGCTTGACCACGGTGTGAAATTTCATTTTTTGCTTCTACACTCATTTGTGATAAGTATTTACCTTCATATAAAAATATTGGATCGTAACCAAAACCTTGGGCTTCACAAATTTCTAAGGCAATTTCGCCTTTTAAATCTCCTCTAAAAAAATACGGTTCTTGCCCTGGTTTAATTACACACATAACACTAACAAATTTTGCTTTTCGATTAGATATCCCTTGTAAATTTGTCAATAATAATTGATTATTTACCATATTAGGATTTGCTTCATAGCCATTTTGAGTTTGTCCATATCGTGCACTATAAACTCCTGGTTCGCCTTTTAAAGCTTCCACACTTATTCCACTATCATCAGCTATAATTATATATTCTGGAAACTTTTGTGCTATTGTTTGAGCTTTAATTAAAGCATTTATATGATAGGTTGTACCATATTCTTTTATATCTTCTGTATAACCTATATCTTGTAAAGAATATACATCTTTTGTTTTTAATAATTTTTTTATTTCTTGGATTTTTCCTTCATTATTACTAGCAATTATTATTTTCATATTATCTCCTAATTATATTTATCTGGTAAATCATTAGCAATCAACATAGTCTTTGAGCCTTTTATATTAATAGCATAATTATACCCTTCAATAAAGTTATCAAAATATTTAACTTTTAAATTTTGATTCACTCCTTCCGTTAACGCTTTTTTATTATACTTTCCAATAAATATTACATAATCAATATTTTTAATACTTTGAGCAAATTCTTTATTAAGTTGATAGTTTTGTGCACCACCATCAATTATTCCTGGAGTTATTAAAATTTTAGTATTTTGATAGCGAGATAAAATTTGTACTCCTTCTTTTATACCTGTAATATTTCCGTTGAAAGAATCATCAATAATTGTTAATTCACTATTTATATGTTTTAATTCTAATCTTTTTTCTATTTTCTCAATTTTTTTAATATTTTTTAATATTTTAGTTATTGGAATCTTTTGACTATCAGCTACTAAAATAGCTGCTAAAATATTATAAATATTATGTTTTCCTAATAATTTAGTTTCTACTAAATATTCTTGGTTTTTAAAGTTAATTTTAAAAGTCATTCCACTAGTTAAATAAGTTATATCATACCCATACAAATCAACATTTTTATTTTCTAAAGAATACCATTTTATTAAAACTTTATTTTTAAGTTGGTATTCTTTAAGATATTGATCATCATAATTTAAAATTCCAATTCCATCTTGGGGTAAGCTTTCTATTAATTCCATTTTAGTCTTTTGAATATTTTCAATGGTTTTAAAAGTTTCTAAATGTTGAGGCCCAATAGCTGAAACAATTCCTATTTTAGGGTGTACCATATTTGCTAATTCTTGAATTTCTCCTAAATAATAAGCTCCCATTTCTGCTAAAAATACTTCATGCATTTTAGTTAATTCATTATTAATTGTTATACTTAAACCCATAGGAGTATTAAAGCTACTTGGTGTTTGTAAAGTTATTTTTTCTTCTTTTAAAACATCATTTATAATATTTTTGATCGAAGTTTTACCATAGCTTCCCGTAATTCCTACAACTGTTAAATTAGTTAAAGCCTTAATTTTATCCGTTGCTTGTTTTTTAAAGTTATTTTTTATCTTGTTTTCTATTGGTAAATTAATTAGACCACTAACAATAATATAAAGTGGTAATAAATAACTAGTTCCAATTATTGAGATTAAAATAGGTAATCCTAATAGTGTTGAGATTACAAATTTTAAAATACTTAAAATACTTAAACTAATGATTAATCTTTTAACACGCCAAGTGTATTTAAGTGGTAACTTAGTTGTATATCTTTTTTTGGAAATATTAAAAAACTTAATATTATAATATAAAAATAAAATACTAAAAAAAACTAATAATAAATGACCAACATAATTAGTTCTTTTTAAAACTAAAAAATTAATTAATAACAAAAAATAGGGTAATAATTCATTTATCCCAAAGGTATATTTATAATTTTCTTTAATATATTTCATAAATCTTTTAATGTCATAGGCACTTTGTTGATAAGCTTGTAATAAATGCAAACCTTTAGTAAAAAGATAAATTAAAATAAATAATACTAACACTAAATAAAAAGTTATTAATAAAAATATATAGGTAATCATCTGGCTCTCCTTTTTCAATGCAAAACATAAAAATATATTTTGTAATTAATAATATTCTTTAATTATACCAAAAATATTTTAACTATATTAAATCCTTTTAATATAATTTCGCTATTTTGCTATTTTTTTAATCCAATATTCTTTATGATTAACAATAAAAGCTTTAACATTTATTAAATTTTAAGGTTATTTATTAAAAGTTGCTAAATGCTCTTAAAAGAAAATTATAATAAAAAATTTAAAATCCAAGCAGTAAAATAGCATTATTAGGTAATTATTTGGCAAAAGAATCATAATACATTCGCAATATCAAAAAAAGAAATTATTTGGAGTAATTTCCCCAATAATTTCTCTTTTTATACTACTTTAAATTTATCAATAAATTTCTTTTTTTTTATTTAATCTCTTGTAATATGTCTTGATAAACTTGATAAGGATTTTCTTTACTAGTAATACTACGACCAATTACTAAAAAATCACTCCCTAACTTTAAAGCTTCTTTAGGGGTCATTATTCTTTTTTGATCATCTAAGCTATCATTTTGTAATCTAATTCCTGGAGTTACACAGATAATATTATGGTTTGCAAATAAATTTGCTTCTAATGGCGAACAAACTATACCATATATTCCTGCTTTATTTACTAATTCTGCTAAGTTATAAACTTGCTGGGTTAAATTAGTAGTTATTCCTAATTCATTTTTTAAAATTTGTTCATCAAGTGATGTTAAAACTGTAACTCCTAACAGTTTAGTATTAGTTCTTGCAACCGCTTTTTGTGCTGCTTTTAACATTGCACTCCCACCTAAAGCATGTACAGTAATTAAATCTACTTTTAATTTAGTTAAATTTAAAATCGCTTTGTATACTGTATGGGGAATATCATGTAATTTTAAATCTAAAAATATTTGATGGCCTTGTTCTTTTAGTTCTTTCACAAATTTATTACCTTCTTGATAATATAATTCCATACCAATTTTTAAAAATAACTTTTCTTGCCCAAATGGTTTTAAAAATTGAATTACTTCTTGTTTAGAAGAAAAATCAAGAGCTATTATTACTTTAGACATACAACTCCTTTATTACTAAAATTTTACTTACTTTGAGGATGAGCCATCTTGATAAATTCTTGGATATTATCTTTATCTAATTCTTGGAGTAAGTTCCCTAATTCTTCAATTATTTCCATAGTTACACAGGGATTCAAGAGATTAGCTGTTCCAATTGCTACTGCTTGTGCTCCTGCTTGTAAAAATTCTATGACATCTTTCCCAGTAAAAATTCCTCCCATACCAATTACTGGAATTGTTACTTGTTGGGTAACTTCATAGACCATTTTTAAAGCTACAGGTTTTAAAATTGGTCCGGATACTCCTCCGGTTGCTTGCGCAATAATTGGTTTACCTGTTTGATAATTAATTCCCATTCCACCAATGGTATTAATCATTGTAATTCCATCAGCTCCACCACGTTCAGCCGCTAAAGCTTGTTCTACAATATCAGAAGTATTAGGTGTTAATTTTACATAAATTGCTCTTTTAGTAATTAATTTTATCTTTTTAATTAAGGCTTCTAATAATACTGGATCAGTTCCAATTTGCATACAACCTTTTTTTACATTTGGACAACTAACATTAATTTCATAGGCATGAATTTGTGGATAGTCATTTAATTTTTTAATAACTGCTAAATATTCTCCATCATCACTACCGGCAACGTTAGCAAATACTTTACATACTTTATCATTAAAAAATTCCATTTCCTGTTGTATATCATCTACACCAGGGTTAGCTAAACCAATAGAGTTTATCATTCCATGCTTTAATTCTCCTACTCGAGGTTGTAAATTACCTGGTCTTATTTCCTTAGTTAAAGACTTTAAAGTTATTCCACCTAATTCATTTAAATCAATATATTTTTCTAATTCCTGGCCAAAATTTCCACAACCTGAAGCAATAAAAATTGGATTTTTTAACATTCCAAACCCTGGTAAATTTACTGCTAATTTTTGGGAGTTATTAAGTTCTTTAATTTTTTCTAAATTATACATTAATATCCCTTATATCAAATACTGGTCCATCTGTACATACTCTTTTATTACGCATTGGTTTTAAAATTGAACTTGAACAACTTCCACAAATCCCAATCCCTGAAGCCATATGTTCTTCTAATGATACTTGTCCATCAACATCAATTTCCTTCGCAATCGCTTTTAACATTGGATTTGGCCCACAAGCATAAATATAATCAAAATCTAATTGTTTTAACTTATCTACAACATTTCCTTGTTCACCTTGAGTTCCATCATCAGTCATAATAAAAGTTTTCCCTAGTTTAGCAAACTCCGATTCATAAAAAACATCTTTAGCTCCTTTAAAACCTAGGACAATTTGTAATTCATTATTAGTTGCTAATTCTGTAGCAATTTTATAAATCGCTGGTGTTCCTACACCTCCGGCAACTAGCACTATCTTTTTATTTGTTACGGTTTTCCAACCATGTCCTTGGGGACCTAACATTTCTAAACTATCTTTATAAGTTGATAATTCTTTAGTTCCCTCACCAAAAGTTTTATAAACAAAAGTTATCGTTTTCACATCACTTTTGCAGACTGTTATTGGTCGGGCTAAAAATTTACCTTCAACTTTTAACATATAAAATTGACCACTTTCAATTATATCGTCATTATTTTGTACTGTTAATTCATACACTTCATTAGCTATTTGTTTATTTTCTAAAATTTTATATGGTTTATATCCACATCCACATTCATGTTTACACATTTTAAACCTCCATTATTTCATAATTTATTTTTTTGATTAATTTAACGATTGATTTAGCAGTATCAATGCTAGTGAAACAAGGAACACGATATTTAGTTGAAGCAATTCTTATAATTTCGCCATCATTTGCTGCTTGTTTGGAAATACTTTCTAAGTTAATAATTAAATCAATTTTTTTATTTTCAATTAACGTAGAAATATCTCCTTTTACTTGCTCACTCACGTATGATGTATCTTCCACCCTTACGCCAACTTCTCGTAAATATTTGGCCGTGCCCTTTGTTCCATAAATCATAAATCCCATACGCTCTAAGTCTTGAGCTAACGTTTTTATTTGTTCTTTATACATGTTATCAACAGTAAATAAAACCGCTCCATGTGCAGGAATATTAATTTTAGCAGAAATTAACGCTTTATTTAATGCTTTTAAATAAGAACTATCAATTCCTATCGCTTCGCCTGTTGACTTCATCTCTGGCGATAATAAAGTATTTATTTTACTAAATTTATCAAAACTAAAGACGGGGGCTTTAATATATTTAATTTTTGGTTCTGGTAATAATTCTTGAGTATATCCTTGGTCTTTTAAAGTTTTCCCCATAATTACTTGAGCAGAAATTTGAGCTAAGTTATGTTTAGTAATTTTAGAAATAAAAGGTAAGGTTCTAGAAGCTCTTGGATTAACTTCAATTACGTAAATTTCACCTTGGAAAATTATAAATTGAATATTCATTAAGCCAACTATTTGAAAATGTTGGGCTATTTTTTGGGAAATTTTAATAATTTCTTGTTTATGTTTAACATTTATTTCTTTTGAAGGATAAATTGCGATAGAATCTCCTGAGTGAATTCCGGCACTTTCTAAATGTTCTAAAATTGCTGGGATTAAAATATTTTGACCATCACAAATAACATCAACTTCCACCTCTTGACCTAATAAATATTTATCGATTAAAATTTTTTTATCATTTACTAAATCGCCAGCAAAATATTCTTTTAACTCTTTTGCTTCATAAATAATTTTCATATTTTGTCCACCTAGGACAAATGAAGGTCGTACTAATACAGGATATCCTATGTTATTTGCAATTATTAAAGCTTGCTCTAAATTATTTACAGCACTACCTTGTGGTTGTTTAACTTGAATTTTTTGTAAACCTTGTTCAAATAAATCACGATCTTCTAACGCTTGCATCATCCTTAAAGATGTTCCTAAAATTTTTACATCTTTATTTTGCTCTTTTAATTTTTCTCCTAAATTTATGGCCGTTTGTCCACCATATTGAATAATAATCCCTTGAACTTGTTCTAATTCCACAATATTCATCACATCTTCTACCGTAATTGGTTCAAAATATAATTTATCGCTAATACTAAAGTCTGTAGAAACAGTTTCCGGATTATTATTAACAACTATTGCTTCATAGCCTAATTTGGAAATAGTTTTAATCGCATGCACTGTAGCATAATCAAACTCTACTCCTTGGCCAATTCTAATTGGCCCAGAACCGATGATTAAAATTTTTTGTTTTTTGCTAACAATTGACTCATTTTCCATGCCATAAGTTGAATAAAAGTAAGGGGTTGTTGAAGCAAATTCTCCCGCACAAGTATCAACCATTTTATAAATGGGAATAATATTATGTTGTTGACGTAATTCATAAATTTTTTCTTCTGGAACATTTAATAATTTAGCTAAATATTCATCAGAAAATCCATACTTTTTAGCATTTTTTAAACTATTTATATCTTCTAGTTTAAACGTTTTTTCAATATTTACAAGATGTTGTAATTTGTATAAAAACCACTGATTAATTTGGGTTGCTTGATAGATTTCTTCGACTGTTACTTGCTTTTGTAATAATTTATAAATAGCAAAGATTCTTAAATAGTGTTTATTTTTACAAGCTGTTAATAATTCTTCTTTAGTTGCTTGTTCAAATTCTGGATGGCTTAAATGACAAGTTCCAATTTCTAAACCACGAATGGCTTTTAAGATTGCTTCTTCAAAGTTAGTTCCTAAACTCATAACTTCTCCAGTAGCTTTCATTTGGGTTCCTAAATATGGTTCAGCTTCTTTAAATTTATCAAAAGGAAAACGAGCAATTTTAGCAACGATATAATCAAGTGTTGGCTCAAAAGCCGCATATGTTGTTTTAGTAACTGGATTATAAATTTCATCTAATAATAGACCAGTTGAGATTTCCGCTGCAATTTTAGCAATTGGGTAACCAGTAGCTTTAGAAGCTAGTGCTGAAGAACGTGATACTCGAGGGTTTACTTCAATAATATAATATTCATCACTAGTTGGATTTAAAGCTAATTGTACATTACATCCACCAACTATTTTTAAAGCTCTTACTACTTTTAAAGACACATCTCTTAGCATTTGTACTTGATTATTACTTAAAGTTTGAATTGGAGCCACTACAATGCTATCACCTGTATGAATCCCTACTGGATCAAAATTTTCCATTGAACAAATAGCAATTGTTGTATCATTTTGATCACGTAATACTTCAAATTCAATTTCTTTATAACCACTAATACTTTTTTCTACTAAACATTGTCTTATTGGCGATTGATCTAAACCATTACGAATTACCTCTTGTAATTCCTCTTCATTATAGACAACTCCTCCACCGCTTCCTCCTAAAGTATAGGCTGGTCTAATAATCAATGGATAGTCTATTTTAGTAGCAAAATCTATTGCCGCCTGGATGGTACTTACAGTTTGTGAAGCAGGAACAGGTTCTTTAATTTTAAGCATTAATTGTTTAAATAATTCTCGATCTTCAGCCTGTTCAATGTTCTTAAGCGTTGTTCCCATAATACTTACATCATATTTCGTAAAAATATCTTTTGCTGCTAATTTTAAAGCTATATTTAAAGCCATTTGTCCACCTAAAGAAGGTAACATATATTTTGGTCGTTCCTTAGCAATAATTTTTGCTAAAAATTCTACGGTTATTGGTTCCATATATACTTTATGAGCAATTTCTTTATCAGTCATAATGGTTGCTGGATTAGGATTTACTAAAATTACTTCATAGTCTAACTCTTTTAAGGCTAAACAAGCTTGTGAACCTGAATAATCAAATTCAGCAGCTTGACCTATAATAATTGGTCCTGAACCAACAACTAATACTTTTTTATTCATGTTCTCCTCCTTTTAAAATTTTAACAAACTCATCAAATAAAAAATTAGTATCATTGGGACCAGGATGAGCTTCAGGATGAAATTGTACTGTAAAATCTAAAGTTTTCGTATTTAACAGTCCTTCAATTGTTTGATCATTTACTGCCGAATATAAAACTTGAATATTTGTTAAATTATCAGTAATTGTAGTTTTATTTAGGCAATAACCATGGTTTTGCGATGTAATATAAACTTTTTTAGTTACTTCATTACGAACTGGTTGATTAATTCCTCGGTGTCCATATTTCATTTTAAAAGTTGTTCCTCCAAGTGCTAAACCATAAAGTTGATGCCCTAAACATATTCCAAAAATCGGAAACTTTCCAATTAAACTTTTAATAAGTTCAATACTTGGAACATATTCTTGGGGATCTCCTGGTCCATTAGATAGTAAAATACCTGTTGGATTAACTTTGATAATCTCTTGTAAACTTGTTGTATAAGGCATTACATAAATTTCTAAGTTTCGTTTAATTAACTCTTTTAAAATATTTCTTTTATAACCAAAGTCCAATAATACTACTCGTTTACCAATTCCGGGAATATGATAAGCTTGATTAGTTGCTACTTTAGCAATATGATTTGTAAATTTTACTTGTTTTAAAGCTTGTATAGTTTTTTCATTATCTTCAGTTAAGTCTGTAATTGCACAACGTAAAGCACCTTCTTGGCGTAACATTTTAACTACAGCTCGAGTATCAACCCCCTTAAGTCCTAAAATATTATTTTCTAGTAAATAATCATTTAAACTTTTAGTTCCTAAATAATGTTCATAATTTTCAGTCAAATCATTAATAATCATTGCTTTAGCGTGAATTTTATTGCTTTCTTCATCATAAATATTTACACCATAATTTCCTTGTAAAGGATAAGCAAACGTAATTATTTGATCAGTGTAAGAAGGATCCGTTAAAGTTTCTTCATAACCAGTCATTGCTGTTGTAAATACTAATTCACCATTTATTTTTTGAGTTGCTTTCCCAAAAGCTTCGGCTAAGATTACTACACCATTTTCTAAAATTAACTTTTTATTTGCGTTCATAAACAACCTTTCCATCAACAATTGTTAGTTCCACAAGTCCCTTAACTTTTTTCCCAATAAATGGAGTATTTTTTCCTTTAGAAACAATGCTATCTTTTGTTATAATTTCTGATTGCTCTAAATCAATAATTGTAAGATCCGCACTATCTCCTATTTCTAAACCATTTTCTAAATTAAATCTCATACGTGGATTATAGCTCATTAGTTCAATTAATTTTCGCAAAGAAATAATCTCTTTTTGCACAAGTTCAGTGTAACATAGACTAAAAGCATGTTCTAAACCAATAATTCCAAAATTAGCTTCTAAAATATCCTTTTCTTTTTCTGCTTCTGAATGGGGCGCATGATCAGTCGCAATAATATTAATAATATCTTCTTGAATAGCCCAAATTAAACTAGCACGATCGGCTTGTGAGCGTAGTGGAGGATTCATTTTAAAACTAGCATCTACTACATCATCTTCAGTTAATAATAAATGATGTGGTGAAACTTCGCCACTAACATTAAGTTTATTTTTTTTAGCCAAGGCTAAGGCTGTAACACTTTCAGTTGTTGACATATGGCACGCATGATATTTACAACCTGTTATTCTACTCAATTCAATATCTCGACTTAGTTGTAATGATTCACTAATACTTAAAATTCCTGGATATCCTAAGGCTTTATTCTTTGTTCCTTCGTGTAAAACTCCACCATAAACTAAAGACATATCTTCACAGTGAGCAATAATTGGCATCTCTAATTTCTTAGCTTGAAGTTGTGCTTCATACATAATTCCTGCTGTTTGCACCCCAACTCCATCATTAGTAAATCCAATACATTTATCTTGCATCGCCTCCATATCTACTAACTCTGCACTATTTAAACTTTTAGTTATTGCCCCATAATGTTCAATTTTTAAATCTATAGTAGAACATTTTTGCTTAACTTCTTCTAAAAGTTGGGCACTATCTAAAACGGGGTTTGTATTAGGCATCGCAAAAACTTGCGTGTATCCCCCTTTTTGAGCAGCTTTAGCACCACTTTGTAAATCTTCTTTATATTCTTGACCGGGTTCACGAAAATGGACATGAACATCTACTAATCCCGGAACAATTAATTTATCTTGGATACTTATAATTTCTATATTTTTATATTCTTTAGTTGGACTACTTATTTCTTGAATTTCTTTATTTTCTATTAAAATATTAACGTATCTTTTGTTATTATTTTTATCAATTATGTAACCACCTTGTAATACGTATTTCATTTTTCTCCTCCAAATATATAATTTAATATGGCAATTCTAGCATATAAGCCATTTGTTACTTGTTCCCAAATTTTTGATTTAGGTTTATAAATAATTTCACTTGCTATTTCTACTTCTCTATTGTACGGACCAGGATGTAAAATAATACTATGTTCTTTCAACACTTCATACCGTTTGGCATTCATTCCATATTGTGTTAAATAATCAATTTGTTTCATTGTTTGGTCATGTCGTTCATGTTGAACTCGTAACAACATAATAAGATCCATATCTTGGATTACTTCATCTACTTGTACATACATTTTCTTAGGAAACTTCTCATCAAAAAATTCGGGAGGAGAGCTTAAATAAACTTCCATTCCTAAGCGTTTAAACATTTGAATATTGGAATGGGCTACTCGGCTATGTTTAATATCTCCAATAATAAGAACTTTTAATTGTTTAAAAGTTTGAAAATTTTCATAAATAGTAACTAAATCTAATAGCGTTTGGGAGGGATGTTCATTTTTTCCATCACCAGCATTAATAAATTTTAAAAAAAAATGATTTAATAATTCTTTATAATAAAATTCTTTATTATGACGAATTATTAAACCATCTAAATTAAGTGAAGCAAATATTTGAATTGTATCTTGTAAAGTTTCTCCTTTTTTTGTAGATAAATTATTCATATCAATATTTAAAATATTCATTTTTGTTTGTAATTCTGCTTGATAAAATGAAGCATTTGTACGAGTACTAGGTTCAAAAAATAAATTAGCAATAGTTATTTTACTTAAATTAGGAATAGCTTTTAAACCATTTTTATATGCAATAGCTTCTTTTACTAATGTTAAAATTTCTGTATCAGTCAAATCGTTAAGTGATAAAAAGTTTTTCATAAGTGCTCCTATTTTTCAAATTTTTAATAGTGTATCATATTTAAAAAATTTTGCAAGTATTTTTATTATTTTATTTTTTTATATATCTTATATTTTAAAAAGTAGCCATTAATTTTAAAATATAATGACTACTCTTTATTGAATTATTTTAATATATTTAAATAATTTTAATTATTAAAAGTTTTTTCATGTGCCATAAGTTCTTGATATTCTTGATGTTCCACATAAAGTTCATCTTTAAGCGGATTTCTTTTATGTTTAACAATTAAATAAATTTGGTATACTAAAACACCTAAGTTAAACACTAAGGCTGTTATTGATAAGAACCACATTGCATTTACATTCCAAGAAGATTCTACTCGAATACTACTATTTACAAATAATTCAGGAAATGTAAACATAATGTATTGAGCCCAAGCTAAAGTATGTGCTCGGTGTTGCACCCAAGCTCCTTTTCGAATAAAGTGTGTTGCTAAAGTTGCTGCAAATAATACAGGGAATACATAAAATGAGCGATCTCCAACACAATTATAAGCATAAGTAAAATTCCATAAATCATAAGCAACTACCCAATACCATAACATATCAGGCCAAAGCATTGTTTTGTGTTTATCTTTACTTACAAAAATACCAAACCATCCACAAATAATAATAATATTAATGATTCCAGCCCAAGCATTCGCTGTATTCCAACCACCACCCATATAAGTCATTCCATCTTCAACATGCGGTAACATATGACTAATTTCAAATTCTCGTGATACTGCCTCCCAAATATTTACTGCTAAAATTAATGGAGGTAATATTTTATACCAGTTCCAACCTTGAACTCGTTTAGAATATCTTAATGCTATAAAAATAATACAAGCTGTTGATACTGAAATAATTTTAGCATGAGAAAACCAATTATCCATATTTGTACCTTCAGAAGTATAAGGCCAAACAAAAATTAAAAACACAATAGGCAAAATAATAAACGATCCAATACCAGCCCATAAACTACGACGACTAATCTCATTTAAAACAAACATGGCCACAAAAAGTAAAAAGAACGCTAACCAAGCTTCTGCTGTTATTGGTTTATAAAAAAAACTACTATTAAAAGCTAAAAGAATTATTATTGAGACAATTGTCATAATAATCCACTCTTTTTTTGATGCTGGACTTTTTTTTATAATATCCATATTTCCTCCTCTAATTTTTTTAGTTAGAATAATATTATTATCCTACATCTATATTATACCTTTTTTTAACAATTAAATACAAAAAAATGTAAAAGTTTTCAACGTTGTTAAACTTTTTTATTCCTATTTATTTGCTTTTTTTTAAGTTTTCTGTTATAATTTTAAAAATTTAGAAATGAGGTAACTTATGGAAAAAGAAATTTTAAGTGGTTTATTACAAATTAATGCCATCAAGTTAAATTTTGTGACACCTTTTGTTTGGACTTCAGGGATTAAATCACCAATTTATTGTGATAATCGTTTAAGTATTGGAGATTATGAACTGCGTCATAAAATTGCTCTAGCTTTAACAAAACTAATTCAAGATAACTACCCTGAAGTAGAATTAATTGGTGCTTGTGCTACGGCCGGAATTCCTCACGGAACTTCTGTCGCTGATACTTTAAAGTTACCATTAATTTATTATCGTTCTAAACCAAAAGGTCATGGAACTAATTCCCTTATTGAAGGCCAATTTAGTTCAGGTCAAAAAGTTGTCATTGTGGAAGATTTAATTTCAACTGCTAAAAGTGTCGGTCAAGCAATTGAAGAATCACAAAAAGTAGGTTTAAATGTTATTGGTGTAGTAAGTATTGTTAATTATCAACTACCAGAAGCTAAAAAACGCCTAAAAAATTTAAAAGTTAATTACCAATCTATTTTAAGTTTTACTGAATTAGAACAATACTTGACTTTAGGTGAAGTAGAGCGTCAAAAGTTAAATGAATTTTTTAAAGATCCAATTAATCACAGTCTTTTTGATTAAATAATATATAAAAAAGTATCTTTTTAGTTAACCTAAAAAGATATTTTTTTTACTATTTTATTTTTTATTTTACTGCTTCAACTCCAATAAAGTGTTCACAAATATCGGATACACGTTTTAAGTCAACATTTCCTCCTGAGACAATTGCTACTACTTTTTTACCTTCAACATATTGTTTTACTTTTCCAGCTAATAATGCAGCTGTTGGTAAGGCTCCGGCACCTTCAACAATTGCTTTACCTCGTTGCATTAAATCTTTCATAGCTACTTCAAGTTCGTGCTCTGATACAGTTATAATATCATCAATTAAATTTTTAGTTATTTCAAAAGTCATATTTCCTGGAACTTGTACCGCACAACCATCAGCCAAAGTTGGTGCTTGATAATGTTGCGTAATTTCTCCTTTATCATAAGAAGCTTTCATTCCATGAACATTTTCAGCTTGAACACCAATTATTTTAATATTAGGATTAAAGGATTTTACCGCTACTGCAATTCCGGAAATCATTCCTCCACCACCAATAGGGCTAATAATTGTGTCTACATCCCAAAGGTCTTCTAAAATTTCAATTCCAATCGTTCCCTGACCAGCCATAACTTGAATATCATTAAAAGGATCTAAAAAAGTTTGTCCTGTTTGCTCCATTATTTCTAAACATTTAGCTTTAGCTTCATCAAAAGTATCACCAAATAGGACAACTTCTGCTCCATAGCCTTTAGTAGCATTAACTTTAGCTTGCGGTGCTGTTTGGGGCATCACAATTGTGGCTTTTACTCCTAATAACCTTGAAGCTAAAGCTACTCCTTGAGCATGATTACCTGCTGAACAAGCAATAACTCCTTTAGCTCTTTCAGCTTTAGTTAAAGAATAAACTTTATTATAACCTCCACGAAACTTAAAAGACCCAGTAAGTTGCATATTTTCTAATTTTAAATAAATTTCACCTTTACTTACAGCAGTTAAGTAAAATGATTTGACTAGTGGAGTCTTACGAGCTTCTTTACTGACAATTTCATATGCTTTTTTTATATCTTCAATTGTTAATGGTAAAGCATTTAATACATTTTCCATTTTTCTCCTAATTTAAAACATCTTCTAATTTTTTATACTCTAATTCTAAAGTATTAGCTAAATTTTCATAAGTTATATTTCCTTGGTAAATATTAACTCCTTCTACTAATGAAGGCATTGTTTTTAAAGTTGCTTCTAAAGAATTATTAGCAATTGCTAATAAATATTCTAAATTACCATTAGCTAAAGCCATAGTTGAAGTTCTAGGTGTTGCTCCTGGCATATTAGGTACAGCGTAATGAATTACTCCATATTTTTCAAATACTGGGTCATCATGAGTTGTGTAATGATCAATTGTTTCTACTGTTCCTCCTTGATCAATTGAAATATCGATTAAAACACTTCCTTTTTTCATAGTTTTAACCATATCTTCTTTAACTAATTTAGGTGGTTTAGCACCTGGAATTAAAATAGTTGAAATGAAAATATCAGCTTTTTTAATATTTTCTCGTAAACTTTCTTCAGATGATTTAACTACCGTTACGTTTTTACCAGTATACATTTTTTCTAATTCGGCTATTCTTGCTTCTCCCAATTCAATAATTGTAACTTTAGCGCCAATTCCTAAAGCGATATCAGTCGCATTAACTGCAGCATTTCCCCCACCAAAAATAACTATTTCTCCAGCTTCAATTCCTTCAATTCCAGAAATTAAAATTCCTTCTCCACCATGTTGTTTTTCTAAATAATAAGCTCCCATAAAAATTGCTCTTCTTCCAGCAATTGCACTCATTGGTTTTAATAATTTTAATACTCCATTATCATTAACAGTTTCTCCGGCTAATGCTGTTGTTCCAGCCTTTTGCATAGCTTCAACACATGGTTTAGAAGCAGCTAAATGTAAAAATCCCCAAACCATTAAATCTTTTTTGAAATATTTATATTCACTTGCTTGCGGTTCTTTAACTTTAACTACTAAATCTACATCCCAAGCTTCAGCTTGAGAAACCATTTTAGCCCCTACTTCAAGATATTCTTCATTACTAAATCCACTTCCAATTCCTGCATTTTCTTCTATTACAACTTCATGTCCTGCATCTACTAATTTTTGAGCATTAAAAGGGGTCATTCCTATTCTATTTTCGCCTTTTTTAACTTCCTTTACTACTCCTATTTTCATGATGCCTCCTTAATTATTTTATACTTTAATTATAACAAATAAAGTTTAATTCTAATATCTTTTTTTGAGTTTTGTTATCCTTTTTTGGGCTATATTTATTACAAATGCCTTATTTTCTAAAAGTTTACATTTTTATTTTTTAATGATAAATTTAATTTTAATTTAAAAAAATAATTTAGCTAAATTACTAAACTATTTTTTTTCTAATTCATGATTAATGAAAATATATTCATAATCTTTAAGTGGTAGCAGTTGTTTAATACTTTGTTTATTACTTTTAACAAGTTCTGGTTTAAAAGAATGTAGGGGCATTAAAAAGTTAGGATTAAGCTCTTCAATAATATACAATAAGTGTTCAGGTGCGGCATGTCCTGATATTCCTAATGGATAAATTTGTCCTTGATATTTGCTTATATATTGTTCTAAGTCTTTCCATCTGCTGTCAAATTCTCCTAAAGGTTCTCCTCCTGTTTGTAATAAAGCAATATTTCCTCGGTATTTATTTAATAACTTTTCATACAATTCTTTTTTATTATAATCAAATAATATTATAAATTCCTTAGTTAATGCTTTCATTTTTATTACTGGTTGATGAAGCATATATTTATCTTCTTCCAAAATTACAAATGAATACTCAGGCAAATACTTAGTTGCCAAATAAGCAAATTCTGCCGTTAAACAAACTTGTTTATTTACTTGTAAACTATATTCAAAAATTGACTTTAATCTTTCTAAGCCCATAATGTAGGGATTAACTAAAAGTAAATGTGCTTGTGGAATACTTTGGCTAATCAATTTAGGAAAATTCCTTTCATATTCTAATTCTTGAACTTTGTTTGTCGGAATTATTTGATAGTCATCTTCAATAAATGAAACTGTTACTCCTTCAAAAATTGCAACATCTACTGGATAATTTAAACTTTTTAAATAGTTAATCATTTGCTGGGTATTTTGCTTATTATATCCTGTTAATCGCAAATCTCCTGAATAAAATAGTGTTAAATCTTCAGTTTGAATTAAAATAGCCGTAGCACCAATTACATCATGGTCTACTTTTAAAAAAGTTAACTTAAATGCTTCAAATTGAAAGGGTTTTTGAGTTTGAACTGCGGTGTAAGTACGTCGGTCGCCTATAAATTCATTAAAATTAATTTCATATAAAGTTTGTAAAAATTTTACCGACTCCTTTGACATATAAATTGGAATCTTAGGATGAATTAAATTCATCGCTTTAGTATGATCTAAATGAAGATGTGAAATTAACACTGCGGTCTTGAATACCGTTTGCCCATCATAAATTCCTTGAACTTCTGGTAAAACTTCTTCAGCTGTTTGCCCATTAAAAACTACACCAAAGTCAAAAACAATTCGGTCATTATCTTTAATAACTTCAACAATTGTCCCTCCAATAGTTTTAAGACCTGCTCTAAATATTAATTTTGTTCCCATTTTATCCTTTCACTGAACCATTCATTAAACCAGATATTACAAATTTACGAGTAATAATAAAAAAAACAATTAAGGGAATAATTACAATAGTTGAGGCAGCCATTAAAAGTTGAGTTTGACTACCTGCTTCTGTTGTAAAATATGATAAACCAATTGGTAAAGTTCTTTTAGTTTCAGTATTCGTAATTAATAACGGCCATAAAAAAGAATTCCAAGAACCAATAACATTTAACACTGCTACAGTTGTTAAAATTGGTTTTGCTGTTGGTAACAAAATTCTACGAAAGTACTGCCAATCACTATCACCATCTACTTTAGCAGCTAAGTATAATTCTTTAGGAATTTGTTCAAAAAATTGCTTCATTAAAATTAAATAAAAAACACTACTAATATACGGTAAAAAAATTGCTACTCGAGTATCAGCTAATTGCATCATTGATATCGTTTGAAAGTTAGTGATAATTAACATTTCGCTAGGGACCATCATTGTTGCCAATAAAATAGTTATCATAAATTCTTTACCTTTAAAACTATACTTAGTAAAAGCAAATGCTCCTAAAGAATTGACAATTAAAACTAAGATAGTTGAAATAATTGTAATAATAATTGAATTGATAAAATACATTAAAAATGGTGCTTTTGTTAAAGCTTCTTGGTAATTAGAAAATAAAATTTGACTTGGAATAATTACTGGCGGAATTTTTTGGGTTTCTTCTAATGATTTAAAAGAGGTTAAAAGCATCCAAATAAAAGGAAATAAAACAATAATTGTCGTTAAAATTAAAATACTATATATTAAAATCTTACTTAATTTATTCATTTTTTTCTCCTACGATACGTTCTTCTTTATTACCTAAATACTTAAAAATTTTAGTACTCAAAATCATTAATATTCTAATTAAAATAACAATAATTAGTAAAGTTACTGCTAAAACAGCAGCAACTGCCGGATCTTCTAAAGTCATTTTAGATATCATATAAACTACGGTGTTATCACTTCCGCCTGGTCCGGCAACTAATGGTCCAAATAATGAAACAACTTCTTCATAAACTTTAATATTAAAAATTATATTCATTGTTAATAAATAAGCAACAACTCCTTTGATTTGTGGGAATTTAATTTTTAAAAATATATTTATATTACTGAAGTTATCTAAAATTGCCGCCTTTTCTAAATTAGGATCAATTGTTGAAAAAGCTGTAAATAAAATTAAAATATTAAATGCCAAACCTTTCCAAATTCCTAAAATAATCGTTGCTAATAACGCATGTTCTGCACCTAACCAAGCAATAGGTGTAATTCCTATATTATTTAACAGTTGATTAATTATACCATATTCACTATTATACATTACTTGAAAAACCGCTCCAATAGCAACAACACTTGTTACATAAGGTAAGAAAAATATTGTTTGAAAGGTATTTTTAAATTTTATTTTTTGGCTTAGGGCATAAGAAATAACAAAAGCTAATAATAATTCACTACTAGTTACAACAATTGTATAAATTATTGTATTGGTCATAGCAATACTAAAACTTTCTAAACCGTAAGTATAAGTATAATTACTTAAATTAAATTTACCACTAGGGGTAATAAAACTAATAATAATCGTTTTAATCATAGGATAAAAAACAAATAATAACATTAAAATAATTGATGGTAATAAAAAGAAAAATATTTTGAATTTTTGGTTATTTTTTTGCATTAATATACTCGTTTGCCAGTTAAGTTATCAAAAAGAAAAATATCCTTTATGGAAATTTTTATTCCAATATTTTTTAAAGATTTTTCTAAATTATTACGACTAATAATTTGGAATTCACAATCTTTATACTTTATGCGATATAAAATATCTCGCCCTAAAATTTCACTCTCACTTATTTCAATAATATTTTCCGCTTGATTTATTTGAATATTTTCCGGTCTAACACCTAAAGTATAACTTCCGGTCGGAATTTCTAAGGCTTCTGTTATTATCGTTTCTAAACCTAAAACTTTTTTATCTTTAATATCTACTTTAATAATATTAATACTTGGTGTTCCAATAAATTTTGCTACATATAAATTAACTGGATTTTTATAAAGTTCATCAGGAGTTCCAATTTGTTGAATAATTCCTTGATCTAAAATAACAATTTTATCAGAAACTGCTAACGCTTCTTGTTGATCATGTGTGACAAATATTGTTGTAATATTATAAGTTTTTTGAATTGTTCTAATTTCTTTAATTGTCTTTTCTTTTAATTTGGCATCTAAATTAGAGATTGGTTCATCTAATAACAATATTTCTGGCTTTTTAGCTATTGCTCTAGCTATTGCTACTCGTTGTTGTTGACCTCCTGAAAGTTGAGCTGGTTTTTTATTAATTTGCTTTTCTAAATTTACCGCTTTTATAACCTTCAAAGCTTCTTTTTTAGCATTTTCCTTACTTATCTTTTTATTTAGTAAAGGATACATTACATTTTTTAAAACTGATAAATGTGGATATAAGGCATAATTTTGGAATACTAGTCCAATATTTCTTCTATCCGGTGATAAATTTGTTACATCTTTTTCATCAAACAAAATTTGACCTTTAGTAACTGTTTCTAAACCACTTATCATAAATAAGATAGTTGATTTACCACAACCTGAAGGACCTAATAATGATACTAATTCTCCAGTTTTTATTTCTAAATTAACTTTTTTGATAACTTCTAAATCTTGATAATTTTTTGACAAATCTTTTAATTTTAAATTCATTTTTATCCTAATTGCTTTTATAATGTTGCTTAAATTTGAATTATCTTTGCTATTTTAGCTAATACTCTACTCAAATAAAGTATTTTTAAGCTATTAAAATTATAGCAATTTTTTTATATTCTCTCTTAAATTTAATTATACCTGAAATATTCAGGAATTTGTAAAAAATAAGTAAGAAGTCGTAATCATACAAGTTCTTACTTATTTTTCTTTTTACCAAAATGATGTGAAATATTTACACAAAAATAATTCTCTAAGAATTTTTAAAAAGGAACCTGATATGTATAATATTGAAACAAAATAGAAAGAGTTTTTTAAATTTTTTTGACAGAGTGTATAATAAACTGTGTAACTTATAACAAGACTTACATAGTTTTTTAATTGTATAAATGATAAAACATAAAAAATGATAGGAGAAAAAATAGTGCCAAAATTAAGAAGTATTTTGAAAATAACAATATTTTCTAAATATTTTTTTTAAAGTCCATTTAATTCATTTTAATCTATGTCCAACAGGATTAAAATACTCTAATAATGAATATCAAATAATTTATATATTTTCATTTACCTATTATTTAAACAGCCTTTAAAAAGGACATGTTTAAAAGAAAAATCAATATATTCTCCACGTAAAAAGCAATATTTCTTAATTTTTTTAACATCAATTTGTTAAGCCATTTGTTCTTCTAAATATTCTAAATTTTCTTCATATTTATATAACATTACTTTTTTCATAATCGGTTACTTTTACTATTCGAGATCTCATAGCATTTCTAAACTAATTGTATCTTATTTTGTAGAAGTTTTTAATATTCAGAATTTTATTTTTTACTATGCTTTTCATTCTTGTGCTTATTTAAGGTTTTAGCAGCTTTTGATTTAGATGCTTTACTTTTGGAAGTAGATAAAGTTTTTCCAGCTTTACCTACTTTTCCACCTTTATGTACCATTAGTTTACCTCCTATCGCCAAAATTCTATTTTTATATTAGACTTATAAATAATTTTAAGGAAAGTCAATTCAAATAGATTATTTATAAGTCTAATATTTAATGATATACTTTTTTTATTTTTATAACTTTTTTGTTAATAAGTTTATAGACATTTAGGTCTTAATATTATTCTAAATCTATATCTTCATTAATTTTTTGATAAAGGTCAATTTTATTATCTACATTTATTCTATTCACTATCCATCCATTAAAAGAACACATTTTTATAAAGTCCTCTATTCTATTTATTCCACTTAGTTCCTTTAAGGTTACTACGACACCAAATTTTATACCTATTCCATCTTTTATAGATAATCTTTCTTTAGTCTTTATACTTAATCCCTAAAGTTTATTTTTATAACTTTTTTGGGGATTATTTTTTGTTTTTTTATCAGTTATATGTTTTACAGTATCCCACTTTCTAAATATCCTTCTAGCATCCTTTTCATACATGACTGAATCATCTGTACTTTGCTTATTTTCATTGATTGACTTGATTAGTCCATTATCCGTTAGTCTACCAAAATAAATGTCTAACTCTGTGTTAATATAATCTACTCCTTGAGTTCTTGAATATTTAGGAAAATAACATAATGTTGCTTTCGCAACAAACGGATATTTTTCTTGTAACATCGGCACTGGAAATTTATAATTATAAGTATCAAATGCTTCAGATATTCCTGAAACTACAAATTTAATTTCATCATCTTTTGATTTTATTATTTCCTCTATATGAATTGGAACAACACCATGGCCTTTTTTTTGCAATACTTCTGTCTCTAAATCTTGTTCCCAACCAATTGCACAGTCAATAATTAAACTTTTAGCTATCTCTCTATTAAACCCCATTATATCTATCAAATATGACAATTTTCTACTAATCCATGGGGCTGCAAAGGAAGTTCCTGAAACTTCACTTTGACCTAGTGGTTCACATACTGATATTTTATTATTTGAATCCCCACCATAATAACTTACATCTGGTTTTATAAAAAAAGATAAAACTAAACCTTCTCTTGTATAATTTGTACTTTCATTAGTTTCTTTTTTTACTGAATTTACTACTATTGAGTTTATTGAATCTGCCGGAGCTCCTATTTTCTTACTAACTATACTTGGGTCTTTATTAGTTCCCGCTATTACAAATATAACATCGTTTTCGTATTGAATACTATCCAAAATAGCAGCTTCTGCAGAAATAAAGTTATTATTAATTTCTTCATTAGATCCAAGCGATATGTTCCAAACTTTTATGTTTCTATTTTTTATTATTATTTGCTCTATTTCTCTAATCACAGTGAATGCATTAAAACCTTTATTTAAAGCAATACCAAAATGTTTAACCTTAAACCTTCCACATCCGTCTTCAAGCCATGGATTCATCCTAGGTCCATCTACAATAATAGAGCTTATGGCTGTTCCATGTTTATAATCATTAGCTTCTATTGGAATACTATCATCTATTCTTTGTTCATATTCAACCCACTTACTAAAATATACTCTATTATCAAATAATGTATCGATAACACCAATTGTTGGCTCATTCTCAGGATCTGGTATATTAATTTTATTTTCAAGAGGGTTAGAAAAATTATCTAAATAAGTTTCATTAAATTCAACTACTGACTGGGATATTAAAAAAGGAACATTCAAATTTAATATTTTTAAGTCATCAGGGCCTAGTAATACTGTTGTATCATCCAATATTCTTTCATTTAAAACATTAATACCTATACGTTCTAGCAATTTTTTAGTACTTTCATTCGTTTTATATAAAGTTACTATTTTACTATTTGTATCATCCACTTGTTCTTTTTCTATAGTAAACTTTTCTATATGAGGTATATCCGTTATTGTATCTCTAAATAAGGATTTACTAATTCCATTTTTGTCTTTGCTTATATTCTTAAATAACTTGTTATTATCAAACTTTTCTTCGTTCATACTACTTTCAAACTTTTGCTTTAGTAACTCTTGTGTAAATTTTAAATTATTAATCGTTTTTTCTAAAGTTTCTAAAGACATATAATAAGTAATTATATGTTTATTATCATCTGAATACTTTGCTCCTACAACTTTATCATTAGCTGTAGTCTTATCTTTGAATATACCACTAACACGATTTCTCTTAGCCGCTATTTTATTATATTTTATACTAACTAAACTTCCTTCAATCAAATCATTATTTTCCCAATAATTGTATATATCTTCTAATTGAGTATATATAACTTCTATTTTTTCACTATTTACTATAGCTCCTTTTTTAAGTGCTGGTATAGGTCTTCCTAAAGAATTATTTCTTTGTTCAAATCTTCCTTTCAATTCCAATAAATCATTCATTCTTCTCCTTTACTATCCCTTGATAATTTACTTTTAGATATTCCAGTTAGTATCTCTATTTCTCTTAATGTAAAACCTAATTTTTTTAAATCTTTAGGATTTATTTGTCCCTGTTCAAATAACAATATTTTTACTAACCTTTTTAAATAGTCATATGGATCGGAAGGTTCACTGAACACTACTGATGTCTTTATTATATTATCTAAATCACTAGGATAAGGAATTTTATCCATATTTTCTAATATTTTTTTAAAAATTTTTATATTACGCTTACTTGCAGTACTAAATTTTTTTAAATATTTGTCTAATATTGTTTCAGCTATATTAATCAAATCCTCTTTTGCATAACGATTAAAATTTATAATTGAATCAAATCTTCTTAAAAGAGCTTTATCAAAGTTTTCATATAAATTCGTTGTAGCTATTAGAATAATTTTTTCATTTAGATTATCTAGTTGGCGTAATATAGTCGATGTAGAGCGTCCCATCACACACACATCTTCATTATTAATTCTATCCATAGCAATAATATCTATCTCATCAAATAGAATTACTAAATTCTCTGGATAAGGAATTTTATTTAATTCTTTAAACATTTTTATAATATTTTTAGAAGTTTGGCCCAATTTACTATCTATTAACTCAGAAAATTCAACCATATATAATTCTCTATTTGAAAGTTTTGCAATATGTTTTGCAGTTTCTGTTTTTCCCGTTCCCGGTTTACCTTCAAAAAGAAATTTGTTAATACCTACATTTATTTGAATAGCATTAATCATTCCTCTTAAATCTACAGCAATTACTTCTGGTAATAATAAAGTATTATTAGTTAATTTTATTTTTGTAAAATAACTTTCATATTCTTCTATTTGTTGCGGTACAAATGTATTTGTATCCGATAACATAGACATAATATATTCTGCTAATTGGTAATCTTTATGTTCATCAAAATATTTAGAAATCTCTAGTGCTTCTTCTCTAAACATTTTTTCATTATGTTCAGTGTGATACTTTATCAAATTTAATATGTTTTTTTTTTCATCTATATCATCTCAATTTAATCATATCATTTTCAGGGACATGTATCGAGTTTTTGGGACAAAATTAATTTTATAGTATATTTATTACATTAAATAATTTTCTATAACTAATATAATAAAAATAGATATTTGAATTAAAATCTTTAATCTTAATTCAAATATCTATAAATTTCTATTTAAAATGGTACGAGCGAGCAGTTTTTTTTAAGAACTGTTAACCATAAATCACTCCCAAAGTTACAATGATATCTAGACAAATAAGTTAATCATATCTAACTTAAATATTCATAAATATATTCTAGCATTCTTTTATAAATTAAGCAAGTCATATATAAAATAAAAAATCTAGGAGTATTATTATGAGTAAGTAAACTATATCTTATAAAAATATAAAGTATCATTTCAAGTGTATAACATCTATTAATTTATTATCTAAAAATGACATTATCAAATTTCTAAAGTTATACTATACTAATTAAATTTCTAAAAAAGATTATTACAATATTATAAATATTATTAAAAGAACAAATTGGGTGATTAACAATTTGTTCTTTTTTATTTACAAACCATTCATTGTTTTGTATTTTTTTTAAATTATTAGATGCTTTTTAAAGTCTCATTATACTACCATTAAATCATAATAGGTTTTACTTTCATATGAATCTCCATCGTTTAGGCTTCTAGTAATATAATTTAAAGTTCTATCAGGAGTAGATCCATTATGAACAAATAGTACAGTATTTCTTGAATCAAACAAAATATTATATGATTCTTTTGTGATATAACTACAATTATAAGGAAATGATAATACTATTCCTTCTAAATCAAAATTTAAATTTTCTAAACCAGATATTGTATCAACCTTAGTATTATCTAAATATAATACTGATATATTTTCCACTTCATCTAATCCATTTAAATTTTCTACCAGTTTTATATTAGTATTTGAAAAATCAAACTCATTTACTTGCTTCAATTTCTCTAATCCTATTATTTCATTTATAGAATCTCCATACACTATAAAAGAATCTATATTAGGAAAAATATCTTGGAAATTATATAAACTTATATCAACTTGTTCGCTTGTTGAAGATATAATCACTTCTTTTATATTCGCATTATAATATTGATTTATACTTTCATCTATTAAACTTAAATCAATTTCAAAGGTTGTTCCATCAACAAACTTTTCATACTCATTATTTTGTTTATTTACAATATTTGTATCACTGTTTTCAGTAGATCCTACACCTTTGTATAAATTTAAGTCAAGTACTAGAAAAGCTATAATAAATAAGATAGTTATGAAAAAAAACTTTTTCATTTTACTCCTATATACTCTGTTATTAAATTATTAGCACGATTTTCCCAACCTTCACCATATTCTGGAGCTTCAAAATCATAAAAATATCTATAAGCATTAAAATAAGCTTCATGAGCAGTCTTTTTATTTTCATTTGTTGGATTATTTAAATATTCTTTATATTTTTCTTGAGCTTTAAGCATTAAATCATTTATTAATTGTTTCATTTTTTTTCATCTCTTTTAATTGTTTTAAACGCCATTCTTTATCTACCTTATAATCACCTTTATCATATTCTTCTAAATTTTTATAAGTAATTTTAACTTTAGATGAAGCATTTTTAATATCACTTTTTTTAATTTTACTTAAGTCCATAATTCCTCTTATTTAATTATATCAAATTTTACATTTTTAATTATATCAAATTTTACATTTGTCAATTAAAAGACTAAGTATTTTAATGTATTATAAAAGTCAAATGAATTTCACTTTAAATTTGGATGTTCTATTTTTAAATAAGATATTTTGAAAAGTATATAGTATAAAATATATTTAAAGTAATAAATAATAACTAATAATAAAAAGTAATTTTTCTTAAGTAACAGAAAAGTTACTAAAAACAGTCGTGAATATAGTTGTGCTTTATTATCTCAAAACTAGCTAACAAAAATTATACTATAATGAAAAAATCCGAAAGAGAATTATCTCTTCCGAATTTTACTTTTACA
>JBKDZV010000118.1:0-1881 GCA_047971455.1 Mycoplasmatales bacterium
AATTATCTTGATAAATAAAGAGAGGTAACTGATGCATATGGATCAAATTTATCTGAGGACATTTATGTTATATTTAATTACTTTTTGTTCATTTTTACTCAGTGGAATTTCAATTGCTGAGAAATCTTATTTATTTGCTGGAATATTTTTCGTACTTTCAATTTGCTTCTTAATAGTTTCTATTTATTATAGAAAAAAACTAAAACAATCATCAACATAAAAAAATGAACCTTCCATATTAGTAGGTTCATTTTTTATATTAAGCTTCTAATCTAATCATTTCTGTTCTAAGAATTTCTAATCTTTCTTTACAATCACCAATCAATATGTCATCGCAATTTAGAATCGCTTCATATAATACTGCTAATTCATAATCTAATTCTAATCGTAGCACAGGAATCCTTTTTTCAGCATCTTTTCTTTTTAATGCATCAATCACCTGTCGCACTTTATTCCACCTCGCTTTTTAACGGAATATTCAGATTTCTACCCATATCATTTTGGCTTTTTTCAAATTGTAGTTTTATAGTATATTAGCTATTTTAATTTAATATACCTTCTTGGTACTAGCTAATATCAAAAAACACATTGTATTCTTTTCTTTAATTATGAACCTTTAAAATAGTAACCAATAAAAATTACAAGATATACATATGAAAAAAGAAGCTTTTCAGCCCCTCACATTTTAATTATTTGTAATGCTTGATCTTTTGCTTTTACAACAACTCTATAGGTAGAAAATCCACTACTCTCTTCAAATTCTCCACAAATTTGTTTTTCTTCTGATTTACTAGGAACAATTTATTTAAACCTTCTGTAACTATCCATAAATAACTCTCTTGAAACACCTTTCTCATACGCCTTCTCAACTTGTTCAAAAAAATTGACTACATCGATTATTTCTTCAGTTGACCAATCCATTGCAATTGGGTATTGATATTCACTCATATTTCAGTCTCCTATCCATTTTTGTTAATTTTATACTAACTTGAAATTTAATAAAAGTAAAATTCATCAGATTCATATATATATGGAAAGATTCTTAATCACTTCAACATCAATAAAATTATTTATTATACTTTTTATAAGATATTTTTTCTCAAAATTTTTATCTTTCTAAATGAAAAAGAACGCTACATGAAAGTAGCGTCCAGAAAATTATTTAAGCATATGAATTGGGTGTCCCATTGCAAGCTCAGCAGCTTCCATTGAGATTTCACCTAAAGTTGGATGAGCATGAATTGTAGAAGCTACATCTTCAGCAGTCATTCCAGCTTCAATTGCTAAGCCAAGTTCAGAAATAATATCTGATGCTCCAACTCCAGCAACTTGTGCTCCAATGATTAATCCATCTTCTTTTAATGTTACAAGTTGTACAAATCCTTCAGCTGCATCAAGAGATAATGCACGTCCGTTAGCTGCGAATGGGAATTTAGAAACTTTTACTTCTAATCCTTCTTCGTCAGCTTTCTTCTTATCATATCCTACAGATGCTAATTCTGGATCAGTGAAGCATAATGCTGGAATTGCTACATAATCAATTTCAGATGGTTCGCCTGAGATTGCTTCTGCTGCAATTTTACCTTCATAAGAAGCTTTATGAGCTAATGGAGGTCCTGCAACGATATCACCGATTGCATAGAAATTAGAGATATTTGTACGACATTGTTTGTCAATTTTAACTAATCCACGTTCAGTTAATTCAATACCTACAGCTTCTAGTCCTAATTCTTTTGTATTTGGGAAACGTCCAACTGTTACTAACACATAGTCAGCATCAACTGATTTCATTTCACCTTTTACTTCAAATTTAACTGTTACACCACTATCAGTTTCTTCTACACCTTTAGCAAATGCTTCAGTGTTGATTTCAACGTTTCC
>JBKDZV010000119.1:0-11404 GCA_047971455.1 Mycoplasmatales bacterium
CGAAGAAGAAGTAATACAGATAACTTGACACAGTAGTAGTAAAGGAATAAATATAAGAGAGAGTAAAAGTTCAGGGCATGGAATAGTCGGACTGAATTAGGGTAAAATAGACGCAGTAAGGAGTAGTAATAGTGAAAGAAGTCCAGAAGACGACAGAGTAGGAATGGGAGGAATAAATAGAGGCAATATAGAAAATAGTTATAGTGCAGGAAATAATATAAAAGGAAGTAGTAAAGTAGGAGGAATAGTAGGAGAGAATTATGGAGGAATAGAACATGTATATTCAACAAGTGAAGTACAAGGGTATGAATACGTAGGAGGAATAGTAGGACATCAAAAATATCCAGGAACAATAATAGAATCATTTTATGATGAAGTGGCTGATAATGAATGTTTACAAATAGAAGAAGATAAAGATACCCCATGTTATAAAATAAGTAATAGTGAAGCTGATATATCCAAAGGAGCATTAGAGATCGTAGGACAAGATAGAAAAACAAGAGAAGTAATGGAAGGATTTGAAGAAGCTCAAGAGAATGGAGAAAGTGAAGAAGAACATTACAATAAACTAAGTGAAGAAGAGCAAGAACGAGTAGATGAAGCGTATAAAACAGATACACAAGATTGGTATATAAGCAATACAGGAAATATACCAGGAACATCAGTAATACGTAATGTAGTAGTATTAAGCAATGAAGAATATACCCAATATGATAAGTATACATCTAAAAGTAGTGGTAAACAAAAAGGAATAATACCAGGTCCAGAAGATTTATTAATGGGAGGATTTAAGATGATAATAAAAAGAATAGTAGATGAGCAAACAGAAGATATGGTATATGGAATAAGTATAAACGTATTATCGTATCTAGATTTTTTTCATGGTTTAGAATCTTATTATGATTTTTCAACAGAAATATGGGATTTAGAAAATATAGAAGCTGGAACTAGTGAACCAATCAAATTAAAATAAAAGGGAAGAATAATGATAAACTTAATAATATTAATAATTGGACTAATGATATTTAAGAGGAAGAGTAAAGGATGTATAAAAAAAGTAAAATATTGGCATAGTATCACTATACATAGTAGTATAAATAATGTTAAGATTTTGATTTTTGAATAATGTATAATAAACTATATAAGTCTTTTATAACTTACACAGTTTATTATATACTCTCAAGTTGAAAGAAAATATTCTCTTTCAACTTTTTTATTATACATCTTTAGATTATTATAATGGTAAATCCTTAGAAGTAAATACTTTTATCGCTGCAATATATAGTACAAGACCAATAACTGCTAGTGTAATAAATTTTATTTGATATCCTTCACCTGCTAAAATTGCCCCTGTATCATATAAAGAATTCATCGTTAAGTATTTAATTGGCTCTAAACTATCACTCACCTCACTCATCATTTTGAATAAAAAGAATGCTAGGGGAATTCCACCACCAATTATCATATATTTATTAGTTAAATTAAAAAAACAAGAAGCAAAAAAAGCAATTCCACTTGTCGCAAACATTAATAAAAATAAACCAACATTTATTAAAATATAATCACTTAACTCAAAGTCTAATCCATTATCATTTGCTAATTCGCTAGAAGCGATTTGTGTATCTACTAATTTAATTACTATATCTTCATTTAAACCTGATGTTTGGATAACTGTATCTATGGCATTATCATCATCTAATAAAATAGATAAGTCTCCAGTAAGATCATTAAGCTCCATATCTAATTCAGCACTAGCTACCTGTAATCCATTTAAAAACTGTGATTGTATTTGTCCACTTTGACTTGCAAACTTTTCTTTGGTTGTTGCCTGTTGATTTAAATATGTTAGATATTCATTATCATTCATACCATAAACTTCTGCTGCTGCTGCTAATGCCTCTTGATTATTTGTTACTAAACTTAGATCATTTTGGACATCTGTAATCTCAACATTTAGTACTTCTGCTGCTGCTTTGTTAGCATCGTAGGCAATTTTTTGATTTAAGTAACTGATATATATTTCTTCGTCAAGTTCACGAGCACTTGCTCCCGCTTTTATATAATCTTCATTATCTAAAATTTGTGTTAAATTTTGTTCTAATTCATTGGCATCTAAATCATATTTATCTGCTATTGCTTGAACATCTGATGTAATATAATCTCCCCAAATTGTTCCATAAAAACCTTGAATGGCGAATATTCCTACTAAGGTAACTACTGTTATCATTATGACTAAAGACATAATAAAATAAAAAGCTTGGGTAATAACAATAGTGGATCTTTTAATTGGTGTAGAAAGTGTATATGCCATTGAACCCCGATCAACTTTTGCAACAATTAAATTATTTCCTACAATAACAATAAATATTAAAGGTAAAATAATTGCATGAATACTATAATAGCTTTGTGCTAAGGTCCCTAAAAATGTGCTGCCTAAAATTCCTGCTAAAGGTGTAGATTTAATCATACTTGAAATACCTGAAATAGTTGAAGGATTAAATACTTTAACTAAAATAATTAAAAATACTGAAAGGACGGTTGTTATTACTACTAGCATTCTTGTATTCTCTTTGGCGGTTTGCTTTAATATACTTTTATTAATCATTTTGCTCCTTTTCTAAATCTTTAAAGTATTGTGATAGTGAATACTTTTCTTCACTTATTGTTTTTATTTGTACGGCACTTAAATCTTTCATAAATAATGATATATCTTTATTTAAAACAGATATAGTACATAGCATTTTATTATCATCTGTAAAATTAAAGATATAATTTAACTTAGTAAAGTTTACATATGAATCTCGATCTTTAAATATGATAGTAAATTTTTTATTTGTATTATGCTTTATCTCTTTTACAGATTTTATGGCAACAATTTTACCATTTTCAATTAAAGCAACACGATCGCAAATTTGTTCAACTTCTTCAAACATGTGACTTGACATAAAAATTGTTTTACCATTTCTTTTTTCTTCTAACATCATTTCAATAAATCTTCTTCGCATTAATGGATCTAAGCCAGTTGTAGGTTCATCTAAAATAAGAATTTCTTTTTCGGCCATTAATGCTGCTACAATTGCTGTTTTTTGTTTCATTCCTTTTGACATGCGTTTCAAATTTGCTGTTGGATCTAATTGTAATTTTTTCATTACTTTATTTGCTCGTTCCATATTGGAAATTCCTTGAAGTTTACTTTGTTGTTTTAAAAATTCTGTTCCAGTATGATAATTAGGAAAGGCAATTTCTCCGGGAATATAGCCAATTAAATCTCGAACCTTCTCAGATTGTGACCAACTATCTTTACCATCAACAGTAACGCTACCACTATCTGGTTTTAAAAATCCCATAATATGTCTAATTGTTGTAGTTTTCCCTGCACCATTAATTCCTACAAAACCAACTGCTTCACCTTTAGTAATTTCGAGATCAATACCAAATAAACCCCGATTATTTTTATAATCTTTATTTAAATTTGTAATTTTAATCATTATTTCTCCTAATTATTTTCTATCATAAAATTCCATAAAGTAGTCTTCAAGTGTAAATTTTATTTCGGATATAAATACTACTTTAACCCCACTCATTAACTTAGTAAATAAATTAACTGTTGTTTCGTTAATATTAAAAACTAACTGTAATTTTTCATAGTTTATTTCATTAACTTCTATATTATTTTTATTTGCTAAATCAATTACTTTTTCTAAATCACCCTTATTATAATATTCTACTTTATATATTTTTTTATTGCTTTTTTTTAATTCACTAGCATTAAAAGTTGATATGATTCTTCCGTCTTTAATTATTGAAATAATATCACAAGTAGCATCAATTTCTGTAAAAATATGGCTTGATAACAATATTGTTTTCCCACGTTTTTTTTCCTCAATTATAAAATCAATAAACACATCTTGCATTACAGGATCTAAGCCACTAGTAGGTTCGTCTAATACTAAAATATCTGGATCATGCATAAATGCCGTAACAATAGCAAGTTTACGTTTCATGCCTAAAGACATTCTTTTTAAATTACCACTAGAGTCAAGTTTAAACTTCTGCTTTAAATATTCTGTATGTGCCATATCTTTAACACCACGTAGTTTTGCCATATATGTTATGAACTGGTCTCCAGTTAAATTTTCAGGAAGTGCTACTTCTCCTGGAAGATAACCAAGTACGTTTTGAATATCACTTGCATATTTCCAAGAATCTAAACCATTTACATGAACCGTACCTTGTTCTGGATGTGAAAATCCCATAATATGTCTAATTGTTGTGGTTTTCCCAGCCCCATTAGGTCCTAAAAACCCATAGACAATACCTTTTTCCACCTTAATATCTACATCAAATATTCCACGATTATGACCATAATCTTTTGTTAAATTATTTATATTAATTATTGACATCTAGTCCTTTCTGAACAAGTGTTGATTTTTCAACACATATATATTATAATACTATTGTAGAAAAAAACAATACGCAACATTTATAAATTTGAAGTTTAAACAACATCTTGAAAGGAAGTGTTCATAAAAAATGAATAATAATCCAGATTTAAGAGTAATTAAAACCAAAAAAGTAATTAAACTAGTTTTTTTAAATCAATTACAAACAATAGGATATAATAAAATATCTGTATCAAGTATTACTAAAGAAGCCTTAATTAATCGTGGGACTTTTTATTTACATTACAAAAATAAGGAAGATTTACTAAATTCATTACAAATGGATTTTATTAATAATCTAATAAAACATATTAATATAAATCCACTTAATATGACTCATATGACATTGAATAAAGAACTTGAACATCTTTTGTTAAGTTTTTATCAATACTGTGAAGCAAATAAACAGGAAATTATCACTTTATTTTATAGTCAAGATAATTCAATTTTTTATAATTTATTAAAAACGACTATGAATAAGATTTTTACCAATATAAGCAAATTGAATCATATTGCTGAAGAACTTACTATTCCAGCGCACTACTTAATTACTATGATTGCAAGTATTCATAGTGGAATAACTGAAGAATGGTTATTAAATAATCGTGATAATTCAGCAGAAGAAATAGCTACTTTAGTCTATACAATGATTAAATCAATCCCCCAATCTATATTTTCTAATTAATTTGATTTCAAAATTTTAGAAATAATCTCTAAATAGATTTTGATTTAATAGACAATTTTATTATTGAACTAATATAATTGTAATAATGAAGTAATGACAATAAAACAATAATTAAGCTAGAATTAGAAGAGAAATAAGTAAAGATAGATGGGGAAAATAATGATTAACTTTAATTTAACTAAAAAAAAGTATAATGGTATTGTCAATAAGTTGTTTGGCGTAAAATTAAAAAAGCCCTTTAAACTTTAATTTTAAAAAAAAATTTAATATCAAACATAAAAAATTAAACACACGAAAAGAATTAACTAATTTGCCCGATTAGTTAGTTCTTTTTTATTTTTATTAATATAAATAACATAGATAATTTAGTTAAAATTTTACTAAAAGTAGTTATTCAAAAGTTGAAAAACTGAAATAAAATGTTGTATTACCGATAATTATGTAAGAACTAAAGAAGTTGGTTTGATTATAAAATTAGGTATAAATTTAAGCAATACACTTTTAGAGGATAGCAAAATAAAAAGTAAAATAATCGTAACTTTAATAAAGGAATAAAAATTTTGAATTTATATTATTAAATTATCGTACTGAACAATTAGAAGTTCTAAAAATTAAGTAGCTTTAAAGTTAAATATTCCTCAAGTGAAAATTTAGTAAAAGTTTAGTAAAATAAAAAAAGACATAAAAAATTATGCTATGATATAGATGTAAATGTTTTAATAAAAGGAGAGCAATGGATAAAAATAAATTTAAAAAAATTTTTGGAGTAAATTATGAAGAAGAATATTTTTCACCAGGAAGAGTTAATTTAATTGGTGAGCACATTGATTATAATGGAGGAAAAGTTTTACCACTGGGAATTAATTTAGGAACTTATGGTTTAGTTTCTAAAAGGTCAGACCAAAAGATAAAGTTATATTCCTTAAACTTTGAAGAAGTAGGAATTTTAGAGTTTACTATTACTAATTTAGAATTTAAAAAAGCGGATAATTGGACAAACTATGTTAAAGGGGTAGTAAATGAATTACAACTGGCTGGATATCAAATAAAACAAGGCTTTAATATTTTAGTTTATGGAACGATTCCTAATGGTAGTGGCTTATCTTCGTCAGCTTCTTTAGAAGTATTAATAGGTAAAATTTTAATTGAGCAAAATAATTTAAATATTAGTGATGAAGACTTAGCAGTATTATGTCAAAAAGCTGAAAATAATTTTATTGGTGTAAATTGTGGAATTATGGATCAATTTATTATTGCTACTGCCAAAAAAGGATACGCTTCATTAATAAATACGGCGACTTTAGCCTATGATTTTGTTGATTGTAACTTTCAAGATAAAGTATTAGTTGTCTTAAATTCTAACAAAAAAAGAGGCTTAGTAGATTCAGCTTATAATGAACGTCGAACAAGTTGTGAAAGTGCTTTAAAAATTGCGCAAAAGACTTATTCAGTTACGGATTTATGTCAATTAACTATGGAAGAAGTAAATAACTTAACCTTAAGTGCCACCGATTACAAAAGAGTTAAACATGTAGTGGAAGAGAATTTACGTGTTCAACAAAGTGTTATTTGTTTACAAGCGGGAAACTTAGAACAATTTGGTCAACTTTTAAATGAATCACATGCCTCTTTAAAAGATTTATATGAAGTGAGCTGTGAAGAATTAGACTTTCTTGTAAAAGAAAGTCAAAAGGCTAAAGCCTTAGGAGCAAGAATGACAGGAGCTGGTTTTGGCGGTTGTGTAATTGGTTTATTTGAGCAAGATTATGAAGAAAAGCTAGCGAAAATCAAAGAAAAATATTTAGAAAAATTTAATTTGAATTTAGAGTATTATACAGTTGATACTAATAATAAAGCATTGAAAATAAGATAGGAGGTAACATATGAAAGTTTTAATAATTGGGGGAGCAGGATATATTGGCTCATGCCAGACTAAAATGATGTGTGAGCAAAACTATGAAGTGGTAGTAGTTGATAATTTAGCAACGGGTTATGAAGCGGCCATTGATAAGCGAGCAAAATTTATTAAAGGAGATATTCGAGATTTTACCTTTATTAATCAAGTTTTACAAGAAGAAGAAATTGAAGGAGTTATTCATTTTGCCGCTTTATCACTTGTTGGAGATAGTGTTGACCAACCATTAGCATATTATAATAATAATGTTTATGGAATGGAAGTATTATTAAGAGCAATGCAAGCCAATCAAGTTAATAAAATTGTTTTTTCTTCTTCAGCAGCAGTTTATGGAAATCACAAGCATATGCCTTTGACTGAAGCAAGTTTAACTAAGCCAACTAGCCCTTATGGACAAACTAAATTAACAATGGAGCAATTAATGAAATGGTGTGATAAGGCTTATGGGATAAAATATGTATCGTTACGATATTTCAATGCTTGTGGAGCAACTATTGATGGAACATTAGGAGAAAATCATAATCCAGAAACTCATTTAATCCCTATTGTTTTACAAGTTCCACTAGGGCAACGAGAAAGTGTAAGTGTCTTTGGTAATGATTATCATACTAAAGATGGAACATGTATTCGTGATTATATTCATATTGAAGACTTATGTTCAGCTCATATTTTAGCACTTGAGAAACTAAATCAAGGAATGGAAAGTAATATTTTCAATTTAGGTTATGGTCATGGTTATAGTGTTCAAGAAATTATTGAGACTGCAAGTAAAGTTGTTGGTCAAGCTATTCCCTATCAAATTGAAAAAAGAAGAGCTGGAGATCCGGCAGAGTTAATTGCTTCTAATGACAAAGTAAAACAATATTTAGGTTGGGAACCACAATATGATAAGATTGAGTTGATTATTAAAACAGCTTATGATTATCACAAAAAAAATTTAAAAAAATAGGAAGAATATGAAAAAAATAAATGATTTATTAAATTATAGTGTTCAGCATAATATTTTAAAAAAAAGAGATAAAGTCTATGCATTGAATCAATTATTATATTTGCTTGAGATAGAAGAAGGTTTTGAGCTGCAAGATTATATAGTCACAATAAGTATTAATACGATTTTAAATGAATTAGTTGCCGAATATAAAAATTTTCCTAATAAAATAGAAAAAGAATTGTTTAAATCAAAATTAATGGCTGCTGTAATGGATAAACCTTCAAGAATTGAGCAGGAATTTTATCAAAACTATCAAATAAGTCCGCAACAAGCAACTGATTATTTTTATAATTTATCAAGTGCTGTAAATTATATCAAAAAAAGTGAAATAGCCAAAAACGTAGTTTATCAAAGTCCTTCGCAATATGGTATGTTAGATATTACAATCAATTTATCTAAACCAGAAAAAACTCCAGAAGAGATTAAAATATTAAAACAACATACTTCAACTAATTGGCCAGCCTGCTTTTTATGTAAAGAAGAAGAGGGCTTTTATGGTAATTTTAAAAATCCTGATCGAGCAAATCATCGTTTAATTACTTTAAAGCTTAACGCTAGAGAATGGTTTTTTCAATATTCGCCATATAGTTATTATCGTGAACATAGCATAGTTTTATCTAAAGATCATGAAGATATGAAGCTTAATAAAAATACTTTTAGCAATTTATTAGCATTTATTGATCAATTTCCCCATTATATGATTGGTTCTAATGCTGATTTACCAATTGTTGGTGGTTCAATGTTAACGCATGATCATTACCAAGCAGGATGTTATGAGTTTCCGCTTTTTAAAGTTCAAACCTTATACGAAACAACAATGAATAAAATTCAAGTGCAAATTTTAAATTGGGCTTTATCAACAATTAGATTAATAGGACCGAATAAAGAAGCCTTAATAGAAAAAGCAAATGATATTTTTCAAAGTTGGTTAGTTTACGAAAATAAAACATTAGAAATTATCTCTAAGACAACTGACCAACATAATACTATAACACCAATAGTTAGGAAACAAAATGCTAACTATGAAATTTATTTAATTTTACGTAATAATCGCACAACTAAAACTTATCCCGATGGAATTTTCCATCCTCATCAAGATAAACATCATATCAAAAAAGAAAATATTGGTTTAATTGAAGCCATGGGCTTAGCTGTTTTACCAGGACGCTTATTAACAGAAATGACCTTATTACAAGAAATAATAATGACTAAACAACCTTTACCTAAAGCACTGCAAAAGCATGAAAGCTATTATCAAAAATATCAAAATTACTCACAAAATAATTTAGAAGAAGTTTTAAAATTAGAAATAGGTAAAACATTTGAATTAGTCTTAGAAGACTGTTCAGTTTTTAAAGAAAATTTACAAGCATTTAAAAACTTTTTAATTAATATTTAAGTAGTAACTAATTTATATTAAAAATTAAGTTTTAAAAACTTTTTACAGTGTATGATTAAAATATTAAGATAATAGTGATATAATATAAAAAAATATAAAAAAAGGAAAATTATGGCCACATTAAAAGAAATAGCAACGAAAAGTGAAATTTCTATTTCAACTGTGTCAAGAGTTTTAAAAAATGATCGAACATTACAAATATCAGCTGGAACTAGAGCTAAAATTTTAAAAGTAGCAAGTGAATTAGGGTATAAAGCGAAGGCTAAAACTGTTAATGGAGTTAAAATAGCGATTATTAATTGGTACTCTCACGATGATGAAATTGTTGATCCTTATTATTATTATATTCGAAAAGCTGTAGAAAGTGAATGTCTTATTCAAAATTTGACTTATGATACATATTATAAAGAACATACTTTTAAAAATATTAATAACTATGATGGGATTATTGCAATTGGTAAATTTTCTAAAAAACAAGCCAAAGAATTACAATTAATATCAGAACAAGTTATTTTTGTTGATTACAATCCTGATCATGATAATTTTGATTCAGTAGAAATTGATTTTGATAAATTAATGAAAGATATCATTGACTATGTAGTAGCTCAAAAAAACACTTCAGTTGGGTTAATGATTGGTGTGGAAAGTGTTGATAATCAAGCATTTATTGATCCCCGTCAAGTATTTTTTGAAAAATATACTAAAGTTCATAATCTTTATAATGAAAAATATTATATTACAGGGGAATTTACATTAGAAAGTGGTTATGAAATGTTTATGAAGTTGTATGAGAATAAGACTCTACCACAAGTATTAATTTGTGGAAATGATTTAATTGCGATGGGAGCAAATAAAGCAGCTTATAAAATGGATTTAAAAGTTGGAGAAGATCTAAAAATTATTGGGATAAATGATATACCAATGTCTAAATATATGGTACCCTCATTAACGACAGTAAAAATTTATCAAAAAGAAATGGGTAAAGAAGCAGTAAAATTACTAAAAAGAAGGTTAGCAGGAGATGAAGGTATAAAAATAAAAATCATAATTCCAACTAAATTAAAAGTTAGAAAGAGTACCTAAATCAAATTATTCCTATGGAAAATCATTAAAATATTAATAAGTAAGAATTTACATTTGTTTTTAAGTTAAAGAAGTCGTTTTAAAAGGCTAATTTGTAAATAAAAAATAAATTAGTTGACATTTATCAAAAAAGTAAGTATAATATATTTGTTAATTTATTAATAGATGTAATAATTCTGAAATAAGATATTATATCGAAAATAAGGTCATCTCTCTAGATGACCTTTTTTAATGCAATAATAATACTTAAAGAAAAGTAATAATGTTTTGGTTAAACTATCATATAGGTAATAAAACAAAAATTAGAAATAGACAGTGAAAACACGATTTAAGTGAAGAAAGATTAAGTGTAGTTAAAAATTATAGTACCAAAAATAAATCAGTTGACATTCATTAAAAAAATAAGTATAATGTAGTTTTTAATTTATTAATAGATGTAATAATTCTGAAATAAGATATTATATCGAAAATAAGGTCGTCTCTCTAGATGGCCTTTTTTAATACAATATCAAACAATTAAAAAAGGAATATAACAATTAGAAAGGGTAATTATGAAAAAGAATGAAATTAGCTATACTTTAGGTTTGGATTTAGGAATAACATCAGTAGGTTGGGATATTTTAAATTTAGATGATGAGAATAAAGCAACTCATATCGTAGATACAGGGGTTATAATAACCGAAACAATGGAAGATGATAAAGGTAATTTAATAAATACTAAAAGAAGAGATTCTCGTGGTATACGTAGAACAATACGAAGAAAACAATTTCGTGTTAAAAGAATAAAAGATCTTTTAGTGGACTACTTTGATATAGTTAGTATGGAAGATATATATTTAAAACAAAATAGTTCAGTATATGAGTTAAAAGTAAAAGGTTTAAGAGAAAA
>JBKDZV010000120.1:0-10295 GCA_047971455.1 Mycoplasmatales bacterium
TAAGTTATTCCAATAATAAAAATTGTTAAAGCTAAACTTAAAATAAGATTTTTTGTTAACATCAATAATAGTATTAATGTTAATAAGTTCCAACCAAAAATATGTTCTAAAAAATTTTTAGCAAATTCGGTACGTAAATGACGGATATTATATTCATATTTAGGCAATAATATTCTTCCTTGAGAAAAATACCTAATGTCTCGAACATTAATTTTGGTCAATCGTTTTAGAGTTATATACAAATCTAACATAATAAAAACTAATAAAATTATTTCTAAATTATCTAACGTAGGCGTATTTACCTTGGTTATTATATTTTCTAAATAAGGATGAATTTTTAAAATCACTAAACCACCAACACCAAATAATAAGGAGTTTATTAAGCATACTCTTCCTTGAATATTAAATTTATACTGTGAATAATCCCACCATTTAATGTGAAATAAATGATCCATAATTAAAGCAGTAAGATATTCTAATATCGTTGTTAAAACCATAATAATTCCTAATTTCAATAAAATATTAATTGGTAATTTATAGACTGAACTCAATATTAATAGTGCTCCAAAACCATATAAAGGAATAATTGGTAAGTGTAAAAAACCACGGTTATAAAATTTTCTTTGCGAAATTAAACCAACATATAGCACTTCAGCAATCCAGCCTAAAAAACTATAAACTAAAAATATTAAAACTAAATTATTTGTCATGTTTGTCCGCTGTTAATAAAGAAATAATTTCACTAGTAGACATTTTAGTAATATTTTCTACTTCGTTATCCAAAACATTATCAATTAAGTTAGCTTTATCTTGTTTAAGTTCCATAATTTTTTCTTCAATCGTTCCTTTAGTTACAATACGGTGAACTTGAACAGTATTAACTTGTCCAATACGATGCGAACGATCAATTGCTTGATTTTCTACTGCCGGATTCCACCAAGGATCCATAATGATGACATTCGAAGCTGAAGTTAAATTTAACCCTACACCTCCAGCTTTTAAGGAAATCAAATAAACTGGAACTTTATTTTTATTAAAACGTTCTACTTCCATTAAACGTTGTTTAGGTCTTGTTTTACCATCTAAATAGTAAAATTCAATTTCTTTTTCACTTAAAATATTTTTTAATTTTGTTAATAATGTTGTATATTGTGAAAAGACTAAAACTTTATCTTGATTTTGAATTATTTCTTCAATTAATTCTTCAAATACTTGAATTTTGGAACTTTTCTCTAGATATTTAGGAACAAATAAACTAGGATCAATTGCTATTTGGCGTAATCTTGTAATTGCTGCTAATATTTCAATTGCTTTATTATTAAAATTACCATTATTAATATAATCTTGTAATTCAGCTTGTACACGCTCATTATATTCATGATAAATAAGTTTTTGTTTTGGTTCCATTTCAGTATATAAAATACTTTCAATCTTTTCTGGTAATTCTTTTAAGACTTCTTTTTTTAAACGGCGCATAATAAACGGTGAAGTTGCTCGTTTTAAAATATCCAAATTAGTTATTTCTTCTTTTACTTTATATTTTTTATTAAAATTTGTTAAATCATTAAAATATCCTGGTAATAGATAATCAAAAATTGACCATAACTCTAGTAGTGAATTTTCAATTGGTGTTCCTGTAAGGGCAATAAAAAATTCCGCTTTTAATTTTTTTACACAACGTGCTGTTTTGGTTTGGGGGTTTTTAATATATTGAGCTTCATCAATTACAACACATTTAAAATCAATATTTTCATATAATTTATAATCATTAATAATTGAAGGATAGGTAGTAATTAAAATATTATTATCTGATACTTGTTTTATTAACTCTTCACGTTGGACTTTTGTGCCATCAACTAAAATTATGTTTTGTTCAGGATAAAACTTGTTAAACTCGTTTTCCCAATTATATAATAAAGCTTTGGGTACAACAATTAAAGTTTTAGTTAATTTTTTTAATCGTAAAAAGGAAATTACTTGTAAAGTTTTCCCTAATCCCATTTCATCAGCTAATAAAGCTCCTAATTTAGCTTCATATAAATTACTTAACCAGCTTACTCCTTTACTTTGATAATCTCTTAGTAAATAGTCTTTAGCTTCTAATTCTTTTTTATTAAGTGGTTTAATTAATTTAATACTATCAATATAATTTAAAAACTCTTGATTAAAAGTATATTTATTAAATTTATTGGCAATTTCTTCTTGCATTAAAATTGCTTTATATTTAGGTATGCGATAAGTATTTAACTTATATGAGTTATCTTGGATTACTTCTTTTAAAAATAGTAATTGATTGTACACATTTAAATCATTTAGTTTCATAAATGAATCATTATTTAACTTATGATAGGTTTTTTTTTGTTCAAAACTATCAATAATATCACTAATTTCTTGAATATCAATTCCCTCAATATCAAAGTTTAATTCAAAATAATCATATTCTTTATTAGTTGATTTATTAATTGAAATGGAGATTGCTGAGGAATCAAAATTTAAAATTGCTTTTTTTAATTTATCATCTAAGTTCACTTCATATAACTTTTGCAAATCTAATAAATTTTTTGTTAAAAATAAAAATTGCGAACGTTGCACTGTAATTACAAATTCTCGAGTTACTGGATCATATTCATACCCTTGAGTTAATAAAGTATTAATTACTTGTTCTTCAAAGACCAAATCTCGCTTAATTAGTTTATTATTATATAAGGTATCACTATGATACTCTCCATATTTAAACATTGGTTTAATATAAATATTTTTATTTTGCAAATAACAAAATAGTTCAACATTCAATTTTTCATTAATAACTTCAATATTTAATTTAGAATCTAAATTAACATTAAATTCATTAAAAATTTTTGGCAAAACTTGCGTTAATAAATTAGTTTCATCTTGTTTATCAAAGTCAATTTCATAATGATTATTTATTAATTCTTGTTGGTTTAATAGTTCTAAAAATTTTAATTTTTTTAAATCTTTTTCATTTAAAATATAAAGTGTTTTTGTTCGTTCATTAATAATAATATTCTCATGAATAAAATTATACTCTTTAGATGAAGCAATTGATAATTTTAGTTTATCATCTTGTTTTAAAAAAATTTCAATATCATTAATTTTGTTAGAAACAAAATACTGTTCCTCTTGATAGTCTACATAAGTATTGACTAATGTTTTTAATAATGTTTCAAAGTCTTTATAAGTTAAATTATTTAAATCATCTCGTTTGTTAGCTACTTTATTTTGTAATGCAATGTAGTCTAAAGTTGTTATCACATTAAATAAATTATTTGGTAAAAAATAATTAGTAGTTTCAAATTCTTTACCATATTTTAGAGGTTTATTTAATAAAATTTGGCCAATGAATTTTTTAATTGATGCTATTTTATATAATTTATATTTATTAATTCCAGCATATAATTCTAAATTTACACTATCATCTATAAAAGATTTTAATTCTATTTGGAACATTATTTCTTGCTTATTCGGTAAATAATTAGCAATTTCTTCTAATAAAGCAAGTTTATGATTATCAGTCTTTTCAACTTTTTTTAAGTTATTTTTGATTTTTAAATCTTCATTAACTTTAATTAGTGCCCATAAGACGTGTTCGCATTTATGTCCTTGTTTTGCTTTATCACAATTACAGTATGCTTGCACATTATCACTAGCTGCTACAACTACCATAATATCATAACGATCTTTTAAATTATTATATTTTAAATTATAAACTTGTTTCGTTTCTTTAGCTTCTACTTTAATAATTTGAATTAAAGCACTATCATATTCCCACACAACATTATCGTATGTTTTTTTATTAAGATATTGTTCTAAATATTTGTTACTTATCATTCTACCCCTACAATTAAATTTGTCTACTATTGATTATAACAAATTAAATTAAACTTTTAATCATTATTAGTAATTGTTTAATAATAATATACTAATAAAGCTGCTCTTTGTTATTTAAATTATTTTATTTAATTTTTTTTTAATAATATTTATTTTTTTCACTATTTTAAACTTATTAAAAAGTACTAAAAATAAGAAAAGTAATCTAGCAATATTAATTACTAAATTACTTAACAGTTATATCATAAACTCTAATATTATTAAAAATTTAAATATCAATTATTTAATATTTCTTAAGATAAATCTACATTTTTGGTACCCCATAATAAAGTAATAAAATAACCAGCAATATAGGCAACAATTAATGCTGATAAATAAAATATCATTCCCGTTAATGGTCCATTATTTGAAGTCATGGCAATTGTTCCTAATAATCCTGAAGACCCAAAAACAGTATTTAATCCAATCTGTATATTAAACATATTTAATAATCCAATATATAATCCTCCAACTGCTCCTCCAGCCATAGCTGTAAAAAAGGGTTTAACTCGTGGCAAGGTCACTCCATAAATTAAAGGCTCTCCAATTCCTAAAAATCCAGGAATAATTGCTCCTCGAATATTTTTTCGTAAATTTGATGATTTAGGTGCTTTAGTATATAAGGCTAATGCTGCTCCCACTTGTCCAGCTCCAGCCATAGCTAATACAGGGAATAACGTATTATAACCTAAACTTTCTACTAATCCTTCATATACAGGGACAAAACCTTGGTGTATTCCTAACATTACTGATGGTAAAAATAGTCCTGCTAATATACCATTTCCAATTATATTAGAACTTAAATGGATAAACATCCAGTTCATTCCTTCAAATAATACGTGCGAAATTGGCATGAAAACTACAAAAGTTAAAGCTCCCATTATTAATAATGTTAAAATTGGAGTTGTAATAATATCTGTTGGTTCCCAAGAAAGATATCTTCTAATTGCTTGTTCTACATATCCTGTAATAATTGTTACAATTAAAACTCCTAACATTCCTCCACGGGGATCAATTCCTAAACCAAAAAAAGTTTCCATTCCACTAGTTCCATCAGCACCATAACTCATTACAAATAACCCGGCTAGTATTGCTCCTAAAATTCCACTTCCTCCAAAAGCTTTAGTAGCATTATACCCAACAATAATATACATATAAGCCATAATTGAAGTGTTAAATACATTAATATAGCTTACAATATCTCCACTATAACCAATTGCTGTTAAAAAACCACCAATTCCTGCTAACGTTCCTGCCGCAATAAATCCTGGAATTAATGGAACAAAAATATTAGAAAATTTAGCCATAAATTTTTGAAAACTACTTGTTCTTTTTTGCTTTATACTACTTTTTTGTTGCTTTACTTCCTCTTCAAAATTAGTAGCTTTTATTGTTACTTCTTTATCATATTGCATAATATTATCCATGGCTGTTCTTGCTTTATCTACTTTACCTGGGCCAAAAATCATTTGAATTTCTGTATCATTTACATTTACACCTAATGGACCGGAAATTTTTTTTAACTTTTCTAAATCTACTTGCTCTAAGTCTTTAACTGTTATACGCAATCTAGTAATACAATTAGTATGTGAACTAATATTATTTTGTCCTCCACAATCTTTAATAATTTGTTTTATTATTTCGTTATAGTTCATTTTTACTCCTTTTTCACTTTAGTTATTTATCTTATTAATAAAACCTTTGGCATCTTCTAATAATGTTTTAGCAGTTTCCACATCTACATTAAACAAAATTATTACAATAGCTATTTTGACACTTCCCTTAGTTTGTTCTAATACTTCAATAGCTTTTTGTTCTGGACAATTTGTTGCTTCAACAACAATATTAATTGCCCTTTTAATCAACTTTTGGTTAGTTTGTTGGACATCAACCATTAAATTTTGATAAGTTTTACCATTCAATATCATAGCCCCAGTTGAAATCATATTTAATATCATTTTTTGAGCAGTTCCAGCTTTTAATCTTGTTGATCCTGTTAAAATTTCAGGACCTACTTGAACTTCAATAGCATTATTTGTATATTTGGCAATTTCACTATTAGAAGTTATCGCAATTGTTGCTGTTTGCGCTCCTATTTCTTTAGCATATTTTAACCCACCAATCACATAAGGTGTTCTACCACTAGCAGCAATACCAATTATTAAATCTTTATTTGTTATTTTTTCTCCCTTTAAATCTTTGATACCTAAACTTTCACTATCTTCAGCTCCCTCTACTGCTTTAATAAAAGCTTTATCTCCTCCGGCAATTAAACCTTTAACCAAATTTTCAGCAACTCCAAAAGTCGGAGGACACTCTACAGCATCTAATAATCCTAATCTTCCACTTGTTCCTGCTCCTAAATAGATTATCCGTCCTTGTTTAGTCAAGGTCTCTCCAGCCAATTGGACAACTTTAGTTATTTGTGCTAAACTTTTATTAATACCTTGGATAATGTTTTGATCTTCTTCATTCATTGTTTTACAAATATCAAATGCTGAAAAAGTATCTAAATTCATCGTTTTAATATTTCTTCTTTCTGTATCTAAATTTTTAATTTCCATCTTCTCTCCTTTGATAACGTTTACTATTTCATTGTAACAAAATATTATTGTAAAGAAAAAAAAATTATGTAAAATTTTACAGTAACCAAATTTTTTGTTATACTTAAAATATTAAGGAGCTAATTATTATGGAATATTTTGATTTAGAAAAAAAATTACAAAATTATGAAACTTCGTCAAATAAAGCTTTTGCTACTTTAGCTAACTTTTTATTAAATTATCAAGCTGATTATAAAAATTTAAAAATTATTCAAATTTGTAACGAATTATACATTTCTAATGCAACTCCCACTCGATTAGCACAAAATTTAGGTCTTAGTGGTTTTAATGAACTAAAAATTCTTTTAGAAAATAATAAATTACAAGAAAATTTAACTGCTAAACAATATGAAAATAAGGATTTACTTTATTATATTCAAGATATTAGTAGTTCTTTAAAAAATTCTTTTGCTTTATTTTCTCAAGAAAAAATTAATTTTATTATTCAAAAGATAATTGCTGCTCAAAAAATTAAAATCTTTGCTGTTGGTGGTTCTTATATTTCTGCTTTAGATTTTCACTATAAGCTATTACGTATTAATTTACCTTGTTTTATTGAAAGTGATCGTCATGTACAACATTATTTGGCTAAAAATTTAACACCAAAAGATGTAGCTATTGGAATTTCTTATTCCGGTTTAACAAAAGAAGTTCTTAAAGGCTTAGAAATTGCTAAAAAAAATGGAGCTTATACTATTTTAATTACTTCTAATGTTAATATTAATCCTGATAAGTATGATGAAATAGTTTATATTAAACATGATGAAATATCAACCAGGGGATTTTCTATTATTTCTCGAACTACTGTTATTGCTATTTTAGATATTATTTATATCAATATTCTTAATAGTAATTCTACTTATTATTATAAAATTTTAAGAGAAACAAGGTTTAAAGATTACTAATTTATATAGATTATTATATCTTTTTTAATATTGAATATAAAAAAATGAAGATAAATTTATCTTCATTTTTTATTATTCTAAATTAATACCATAAACCTCTTCAGCAATAATTTCCATATTACTTGTTGGTTTAGTTAGACTTTCTTTGGGCTCTTCTACTTTAATTTCTTCTTTAATAGTTTCATCTTGTACTGGATCATTAGTTATTTCAATATCCACCTGTTTATTACTTTGTTGTTGCATATTTGAAACATCAGTAGTCTCAATAATTGCTAGTTCCCCTGTTTTTAATAAGGTATCTACTTCATCTTGTACACGAGTTCCTGTTTCTAATAATAATGATGTTTGTTCTAGTACTTCGTGAGTAGTAGGCGCTCCACTATTATCTACTTCTTTAAGTGTAGGATATAATCCTAAAGTTACTGTTCCTAGATTATTATTATTACTTTCATCTGTTGTATCACTATCATCAGTTGGATTTTCAACATCTTCTGCTGCTATATTCCAGTTTACTCCCTCATCATCTTGAAACAAAGTTTCTTTCCACCAAATAGAAGTTTTAAGATTTTCTATTGCTACTTCCTTAGGAATTTCAGTACTATTTGCATAAGTATGACTCGAATCTAAATATGTATCTTGTGGAAATTCTGTATAAGTCTTTCCATTTGCTACCCACTCTCCTCCTGGAGCATAATAATTATTTTTTACTACTGCATCTCCATCTCCTGCATGAGAAGCAATTGGTTCACCAACAATATGTCCAACAAATCCACTTCCATCAGTCAAACTTCCTGTATACTTATCGTTAGTGTTTATGTTTAAAGAACTATAATTATTTTTTATTTCTAAAATAATATTAGTTGTAGGTGCCCCTTTATAAGGTGTAGCTCCCGTTATTCCTCCTACATCAGACCAACCACTATTCTTCGTTGCTGTTATACTACCATTATAAATATTGTTAGTTATGTAATAAGTTCCTTCATTATCAGTATTTAATATACCTCCTAATAAATCTGAACCTTGAATAGTCATTATACTATACACATTTTCAATAACTCCACCTTTTACTATTTTTCCTACTGTTCCAGCAGCATATGTATTGGCGGATGTTCCTAAGATGTTACCCATTGTATAAGAGTTACTTATTTTTGGCAGTTTATCTTTATCAATTTTTAAACTCGATGATATCGTATTTATATTTCCAACTATTCCTCCAATACATATTGTTCCTTGAAGTTGTCCATTATAATAAGTATTATAAATTTTTAATTTTTGTCCTTCATCTATATTAGCTGATACTTTTCCTACTATTCCTCCTGTATTTTCCCCAGTAGAAGTTATTGTAGATTTGGCATATAGATTATTTATATTTAACTGTCCTTCAGCTTCTCCCATAATCCCTCCTACTTCTCCTACTCCTTGAACATCAACTGTGGAAAATGTTTTATATCCATCTTTATCAGGATAAACATTACTTGGTTGTGTCGTTAATACACTATCAGGAATTCCTTCAATTTTTCCTGAAAATACTTCATTACTATTTATACTAGTATTAGTTACTTTCCCTGCTATTCCTCCAATATTAGTTCCTGTTCCTTGGACATCATAAGTTACACTCGCAGAATCATCAATACTTTCTGCTACATAAACGTTTAAAATCTCTCCATTATTTATATTTCCTGCTACTACTCCTACATAGTTTCCACCTTCAACTTTAGCATCAACCACTCCAAAATTATTCAAACTTGCTCCTTCAGCTTTTGCTATTAATCCTTGATAGTCATAACTTGCTGAATCTGAAAATTCTTCATTTATTGATAAACCACTTATATATGTATTATCTTTAGCAGTTGATATTAAAGTATCAACATCCCCTGTTAGTTCTCCAGTAAATGGTAAAGCAGTTAACATATCACTTGTACCAAACATCGTTCCTATTGGTTTGAAACCGTTAGCTGAAAACCCGCCACTGTTATCTACATTGGTATCTGTTTTAGAAATAGTCGCATCAATGTTATCTGCTATTAAATAGTTACCATCTAATGGCCTAATTACATGATTATATTTTGTTAATGTTAAGTCTTTATCTGACCAATCAGCCTTATAATTTGAAACTGAAGTTGAAGCATTAGCCTCTTCATAACCAATTGATTCCAATTCATATACTCCATATGCTGGAGCCGCTTCCACTACTGCTGAAGTTTCTACAGTTTCTGGAGTTGTAACATCAGTCTTTATTAATTCTTCAACATCTGTATCAACGTTTACTCCATCTCCAATAAGTGCATAAATTTCTTCGCCTATTACAATTTGTCGGGGTGTATGAATTATTAATGGTTCCTCTGTTATATAGTCAGTATTTATTGTTTCAATTGTATAAGTTGTGTCAGGATTAATTTTACATGTTGATTCATTATTAGTAAAAGTTATCGTTTGTTTTGTTTCATCAATTATAGCAGATGTATTATCACATACTAAATTATCTTTAACTAACTTATTAGTTGTTAATTGTACATTGTTAAGATATTGTTTAATTTCCTTTTTACTTGCTTTAATATCTATTTTATAATGTAATGCAATATTTAAAGACATGGCATCTATTTTATAATTATCGATTGTGACTGGAGTTTTAGGAACACCTTGAATTTCAACACAAGGTTGATTAGCCACGTATGTTCCATCTTGTTCTGTTGTCATTATATGTGGTTGACAAAATGCTACTGTTTCATCAAAACTCCATGGTGCTGTCCAATCTATACCATTATCTGCTTCATTCCCTGAACTAAGCCAATTTAAACCAGTACCTGAAGTATTGTTATACCAAGACTCATTTACTAAATTATCATAAGTAGCAACATAAGCTCCATCTAGTGAACCATTTCCTATTAAAATAGAATCA
>JBKDZV010000121.1:0-7511 GCA_047971455.1 Mycoplasmatales bacterium
ACAAAAAACTTTAGACTGGTAGAAATCTTAGAAAAATCAGTTAAATAAAATTTATAAAGATAAGGTGGTGAAAGTATGATCCAACAAGAAACTAGAATGAAGGTCGCTGACAATACAGGAGCAAAAGAAGTTTTAACTATTAAAGTATTAGGTGGTTCAAAAAGAAAATACGCACGTGTTGGTGATGTAGTTGTAGTAACTGTTAAAAAAGCTATTCCTGGTGGAGTTGTTAAAAAAGGAGATGTAGTTAAAGCTGTCGTAGTTAGAACTAAATCTAAATTACATCGTAAAGATGGAAGTTATATCTCATTTGATGAAAATGCCTGTGTATTAATTAAAGATGATAAATCAATAAGAGGGACAAGAATTTTTGGACCTGTTGCTCGTGAACTTAGAGAAAAAAGTTTCACAAGAATCGTATCTTTAGCACCTGAAGTATTATAATGAGAGGAGAAATATGTATTTAAAAACAGGAGATAATGTCGTTATTACAACTGGTAAAGACAAAGGAAAAGAAGGTTTAATTACTAAAGTCTTACGTAATAAAAACAAAGTTATCGTAGAAAATTTAAACATGGTTACAAAACACATTAAACCTCAAAGTGGAGTTGAAGGACAAAGAATAACAAAAGAGGCAGCAATTGATGCTTCAAACGTAATGTTAATTGATCCAACAACAAAAAAACCAACAAGAGTCGGGTTTAAAATTGAAGATGGTAAAAAAGTTAGAATTGCCAAAAAATCTGGTAAAGAAATATAGGAGGTAAAATGTCAGTAATAAAAAAAGCGTATGATGAAACAATTAAAACAGAATTAATGTCTGAAAGTAATTATAAATCTATTATGGAAGTTCCTAAATTAGATAAAATTGTTTTAAATATGGGATTAGGACAAGCAACTGATAATTCAAAAATTATTGATGAAGCAGTTGAAGAAATGAAATTAATTTCTGGACAACAACCAGTTGTAACAAAAGCTAAAAATTCAATTGCAGGATTTAAATTAAGAGAAAATCAACCAATTGGAGTAAAAGTTACTTTACGTGGGAAAAATATGTATAACTTTTTAGATAAATTAGTTATGGTAGCATTACCACGAGTTAGAGATTTCCAAGGAATTAGTCCAAAAGCCTTTGATGGAAGAGGAAATTATACCTTAGGAATTACCGAACAATTAATTTTCCCAGAAATTGATTATGATAAAGTAAATAAAATAAAAGGGATGGACATTACATTAGTAACAACTGCTAAAACAAATGAAGAAGCTTTAGCATTATTAACTAAAATCGGTATGCCCTTTAAAAAGAAAGGAGTATAATGGCAAAAAAAGCAATGGTTCAAAAGCAACAAAGAAAACAAAAGTTCCAAGTAAGAGAATATACAAGATGTAATAGATGTGGAAGACCACATGCTGTTATACGTAAATTTGGAGTTTGCCGTATATGTTTTAGAGAATTAGCATATGAAGGTAAAATACCTGGAATCAGAAAATCAAGTTGGTAAAAAGGAGGAAACATGGCAATGACAGATCCAATAGCAGATATGTTAGCACGTATTAAAAATGCAAATAAAGAAATGCATGAAACGGTAACAATACCTGCATCAAATAAAAAAATTAAAATAGTTGAAATCTTAAAAAGTGAAGGTTTCATCGTCGATTACACAGTAAATGATATTGATACAGTTAAAAAAGAAATCGTAGTAACTTTAAAATATAAAGGTGCAAAACGAGTAATTACAGGGATAAAAAGAATTTCAAAACCATCATTAAGAGTATATGTACCAGCTGATAAATTACCAAAAGTTTATAATGGATTAGGTACAGCAATTATCACAACTAACAAAGGTATAATGACAGATAAAAAAGCTCGACAAGAAAAAATCGGTGGAGAAGTAATTGCCTACGTTTGGTAATTATTAAGGAGAAAAATGTCAAGAATAGGAAATCAAGTATTAACTATACCTAATGGAGTTGAATTTAAAAATGAAAACAATGTAATTACTGTTAAAGGACCAAAAGGTGAATTAACAAGAGCCTTTTCAACAGCCTTTGAAATTAAAGTTGAAAATAATGAAATAACTGTAATCAACAATGCAACAGATAAAAAATTAAGAGCTTTACATGGAACAACAACAGCATTAATTAAAAATATGTTAACTGGAGTACATGAAGGTTTCAAAAAAGAATTAGAATTAAATGGTGTTGGATACCGTGCAGCAGTAAAAGGAAAAGTTGTAAATTTACAAGTTGGACTTTCACACGAAGTAAATATGGAAATTCCGCAAGGAATAACAGTAGAAGCACCTTCAAATACCGAATTAATAATTAGCGGATTTGATAAACAAGTAGTTGGAGAATTTGCAGCAAATATTCGAAAAATAAGAAAACCTGAACCATATAAAGGTAAAGGAATTAAATATAAAGATGAAATCATCTTAAGAAAAGAAGGAAAACGAGCAGGTAGTTAAAAAATAAAATAAGGAGGAATAATTATGATTAAAAAAATAGATAAAAATAAAGCTAGAAAAAAAAGACATTTCAAAATTAGAAGAAAAGTTTCTGGAACTAGTCAAATTCCAAGATTAAATATATTCCGTTCTAATAAAGCTATATACGCACAAGTAATTGATGATATTACTCAAAAAACATTATTTAGTGCTTCTTCAAAAGAATTAAAATTAGAAGGTAATAACATTGAAGTAAGTACTAAAGTTGGTGAATTAATAGCAAAAAAAGCTAAAGATAACAAAATCGAACAAGTTGTGTTTGATCGTGGAGGATATGTTTACCATGGAAAAATTAAAGCTTTAGCAGATGCCGCAAGAGAAGCTGGATTAAAAATTTAATAAGGAGGAAATATGGCTGAAAACACAGAAAGAAAACCAAGACCAAAACAAAGAAGAAACTTTAAAAAACAAGATGAATTTGAAGAAGTAGTAGTAAAAATAAATCGTGTTGTTAAAGTTGTAAAAGGTGGTCGTAAATTTAGATTCGCTGCTGTTGTAGTAGTAGGAGATAAAAAAGGACGTGTCGGATTAGGAACTGGTAAAGCTAATGAAGTACCAGAAGCAATTAAAAAAGCCGTTCAAGATGCCAAACGTAATGTAATTAAAGTGCCAATGGTAGGAACATCATTACCACATGATATTGTAGGAATTCATGATTCAGGTAAAGTATTATTAAAAAAAGCTCCTAAAGGGACTGGAATTATTGCTGGAGGACCTGTACGTTCAGTATTAGAATTAGCAGGATACCACGATATAGTTTCTAAATCATTAGGAACAAATACATCAATTAATATGATAAGAGCTACAATTCAAGGATTAACATCTTTAAGAACTAAAGCAGAAGTAGCAAAATTAAGAGATATCAAAATCGAAGATTTAGGATAAAATAAGGAGGAAATATGGCTAATTTAGAAATAAAGTTAGTTAGAGGATTAGCAGGAAAAAGAGCCGATCAAAAAGAAATCGCATATTCTTTAGGTTTAAGAAAAACTAATCAAACTAAAATTCATCCAAATAATGAAGCAACTAAAGGAAAAATCAACAAAATAAGTCATTTAGTTGAAGTAAAAGAAGTTTAGAGAGGAGGAAAAAATGAAGTTACATGAATTAAAATATACTGATGGAGCCAAACATGCCAAAAAAAGAGTTGGTAGAGGTAACGGTTCAGGATATGGTAAAACTGCAACTAGAGGAGAAAATGGACAAAATTCACGTTCAGGTGGAGGAGTAAGACCTGGATTTGAAGGGGGACAAAATCCTTTATACAGAAGATTACCAAAAAGAGGATTCTCTAACCATCCTTTCAAAAAAGAATTTGTAATTTTAAATGTACAAGATTTAAATCAATTTGAAGATGGAACAGTAGTTTCTGAAGCACTATTAAAAGAAAATGGAATTGTCAAAAATTTAAGAGATGGTGTTAAAATTCTAGGAAACGGTGAATTAAATAAAAAATTAACTGTTAAAGTAGCAAAAGTTTCAAAAACAGCAAAAGAATTAATTGAAAAAAATGGTGGACAAGTAGAAGGTAGGTAAATAATGAAATTATTAGCTAACAAGACAACTAGAGGTGCAATTCTTTTTACCTTATTAATACTAATTGTATATCGTTTAGGTTCATATATTATCACACCGATAATTAATGGACAAGCAATTCTGGGTGCCGATAGTGCAATAGGATTTGAGAATTTATTTGGATTATTAGGTGGAGGAAATATTCAATTTTTAACATTGTTTGCCTTAGGAGTTTCACCATATATTACGGCTTCAATTGTTATTCAATTGTTAGAAAATGATTTAGTACCATCAATAGCAGAATGGAAGCATCAAGGAATTGATGGACAAAATAAAAGATATGCTTGGACAAAATATTTAGCAGTTATTTTTGCTTTTGTACAAGCTTTTGGAATAACTTTATCATTATATATTTTAAAAACTAGTGATATTATAAGTCCAATCCCCTTTACTAAAGGAAGTGAAGTTGGAATTTTAGAATTTTTAGTTATTGCTCTGTATTTAACAGCTGGATCAACGATTTTAATGTGGTTAGCTGATAGAATTACAGAAAAAGGTATTGGAAATGGGATGAGTGTTATAATTATGGTAGGTATTTTAGCAAGAATGCCTTCAGAATTAAAAAGTATTGGAGATTCATTATGGGCAGCCGCATTTAATGAGCAAAAAGGAATTTGGGATATGGACTTTATGTCAAACGATTTAACATGGTTATTAATTGCTATTATCTTTATTATTTTAGTAATTTTTATTGTTTATTATACTTTAGCATATCTTCTAGTAGATATATACTATGTTAAAAATGCTAAATCAACATTAAGTGAAAGAAGTTATATTCCAATTAAATTAAATCCTGCTGGAGTTATCCCCGTTATTTTTGTAGCCCCATTAATGCAGGTACCAATCTTATTATTAAAATTACCACTATTTGCTGATAATGGTATTGGGAAATTTGAAACAGTTTTCCGTGCTTTTTTCCAAGTATCAGGAACTTATTGGTATGTAGCAATGGTTGTATATTTTGTTTTAATTTTAGGATTTAGTATTATGTATTCATACATTCAAATGAATCCACAACAAATGGCTGAAAATTTAGAAAAACAATCAGCATACATTGTTGGAGTTAGACCCGGAGATGATACAGAAAATTATTTAACAAAAATAATTACTTCAACAACCGTATATGGAGGAATAGTTTTAGGAATTTTAGCAATTTTACCAATCATTTTACAAAACTTTGTATCTTATGCTACAAATTCAACATTTAACTTACAATTAATTGGTACAGGATTAATTATTACAATTAATGTTTTAGTACAAACATATCAAGCAATGGAAAACAAAACAGAAAGCAAAACATACAAAAAATTATTTTAAGAGGTAAAATGATAATTTTATTAACCGGATTACCAGGTGTAGGTAAAGGAACTCAAGCTGAAAGAATAGTTGCTAAATATCAAATAAAACATTTATCAACTGGAAATATTTTTCGAACATTAATGACACAAACTAATGAACTAGCCGACGAATTAAATTCATATATTTCCAAAGGAGCTTTAGTTCCAGATGAATTAACAATTAAAATTTTAAAAGAAGAAATTAAAAAAGATGGTTACCAAAATGGCTTTTTATTAGATGGGTTTCCAAGAACCGTAGCTCAAGCAAAATTTTTAGATAAATTATTACAAGAAGAAAACTTAAATTTAGATTATGTTATAAACTTACATTTAGCTGAAAATACAATTAAAGATCGTTTAGTTAACAGATTATTTTGTCCTAATTGTCAAGCAACTTATCACAAAACATTAATTCCACCAAAACAGGAAAATATTTGTGATAACTGTGGTGCAACATTAGTGCAAAGAGCTGATGATAAACTTGAGAAAATTGAAAATCGTTTAAAAATTGCCAAAGAACAAACTTTACCAGTAATAGAATATTATGCAGATAAAGTTCAAACAATAGATGTAAATAATAAATCTTCTCAAGCAGTTTTTGATAAAATAGAAAGTATAGTGAAATAATGATTGAATTAAAAACAGACAAAGAACTACAAAAATTAAGAGAAGCAGGAAGAATTGTAGCGTTATGTCATGAACAATTAGCAGATATTGTTAAACCTGGAATAACTACTAATGAATTAGACCAAATAGTTGAAAAAATTATTTTAGATAATAATGCTACTCCATCTTTTAAAAATTATCAAGGTTTTCCCAAAGCAATATGTACTTCTATAAATGAAGAAGTAGTGCACGGAATACCAAGTGATTATGCTTTAAAAGAAGGAGATATTGTTAGCATTGATATTGGAGCTAATTATCAAGGTTATCATGGTGATAGTGCATGGACATATCCGGTAGGCAAAATTGATAAACCAACAGAAGAATTATTAAAACAGACAGAAGAAAGTTTATTCAATGGATTAGCAGTAATTAAAGAAGGAATCCGTTTATCGGATGTTTCACATGCTATTCAAGTAATAGCGAATAAGTACAATTTAGGGATAGTTAAAGAATTAGCCGGTCATGGTGTAGGAAAAGAGATTCATGAAGATCCCTTAGTTTTAAATTATGGAGAACCAGGTCGTGGACCTATTTTAAAAGCAGGTATGGTTTTAGCAATTGAACCAATGTTAAATTTAGGAACACATCGAATTAAGTTTCATAATGATGGTTGGACTATAACTACAGCAGATAAAAAACCTTCAGCTCACTTTGAACATACCATTGTGGTAACAAAAGAAGGTTATGAAATATTAACTACTTTAAAGGAGAAAATTTGAAACAAGAAGCAATAGAAGCGGAAGCTATCGTTTTAGAAGTATTACCTAATACAACATTTAAAGTTAAATTAGATAATGAAATGGAAATATTAGCACATATATCAGGAAAAATTAGAAAAAATTATATAAGAATTGTTCCAGGAGATAAAGTTTTAGTGGAAATTTCTCCATATGACTTAACAAAAGGAAGAATAACTTATAGATTCAGATAAGGAGACAATATGAAAGTAAGAGCATCAGTTAAACCAATATGTGAAAAATGTAAAGTAATAAAAAGAAAAGGAATTGTTAGAGTTATTTGTGACAATCCTAAACATAAACAAAGACAAGGATAAAAAAGGAGGAAAACAATGGCACGTATAGCAGGAATTGATATACCAAGAGAAAAAAGAGTTGTAATCTCATTAACATATATTTATGGAATTGGGAAAATAACATCTCAAGAAGTATTAAAAAACGCAGGAGTTTCTGAAGATGTACGAGTAAGAGATCTTTCAGAAGATGATTTAACAAAAATAAGAACAGAAGTTGATAAATTACAAGTAGAAGGTGATTTACGTCGTGAAGTAAATTTAAATATTAAAAGATTAATGGAAATTGGAAGTTACCGTGGAATTAGACACCGTAGAGGATTACCTTTAAGAGGACAACATACAAAAAATAATGCTCGTACAAGAAAAGGTGCTAAAAAAACTGTAGCTAATAAG
>JBKDZV010000122.1:0-7025 GCA_047971455.1 Mycoplasmatales bacterium
ATATTGATGGTATAAAATTAAATATTTTATCTGATGAAGATAAATTGATAACAGGATTACCAGAAAAAATAGGAGTCAATGTTACAGGAAGTAAATCTGATGTAACAAAATTTAAAGCTAATACTTCGAATATTGTAGCAACAATTAATTTAACTGGAAGAGATGATGGTGATTATAAAGTAGACAGTTCAGAAATTCAATATTCTAATTTTAACAAAAATCTATCAATTGATCCAGTTGTTAAAAATTATAATGTAACGATTGATACTTTAACAAAAGTAGTGAAACCTGTAGAAATAGAATATATAAACGGTGAATTGGATAGTCCACTAATTTTAGAAGACCCTGTAATAAGTACTCCCAATGTTACAATCCCTATAGGAATAAATAATAAAGAAAACATTTCATCAGTTAAAGTATTATTAGATTTGACAAAAATTAAAACAGCTGGTAATCAAGGGAGCTTTAATTATGAGGAAAAAGTAAAAGTATATGATAAAAAAGGAAATATATTAGAAACTTATACTGAATTACCAACTGTAAAAGTTAACCAACCTTATGAAGTCAACTCAGTAACTTTACCAGTAAAATATCAAATTACTAATAATAATACTGATAAGTATATTTCTTCAATCTGTAAGGTTATCGAAGGAAATAACAATTGTTTAAATGAGGTAGAAATATATGGTAATCAAGAAGCTATTCAAGATTTAGATTATATAACATATACACTTGATTTAGAAGATTATGAAGAGGGAAATAATATTATAAAAGCAACGCCTTTATTAGCACATGGGATATATATAGCTGAAGAAGGAGATTATCGAGTAACAGTAGCTTTAGAAGAAGGAATAACTAAAACGTTAGAAAATATTCCAGTAGTAGTGCAAAATTTAGACTCTAATTTAGAAGTTGTTAATATAGACAATATAAATATTGATGTAACTTTAACTGGAGCACAATCAGTTATTGAAAATATGACTGCTAATGATATTATGTTATATATTGATGCTGCCGGTATAACTACTGATTTAACAACAGAAATGAATATTTATACAACGATTGATACAACTATATCTTATGAATTAAGTACTACAAAAATAAATGTTGAATTTAAGGAGAAAGAATAATGCAATATTTTGGAACAGATGGAATCAGAGGAAATGTAGAAAAATTTTTAACACCAAGTTTGGTTACTAAAATAGGCTATGCTACTGGAGAAGCTTTTTCAAAAGAGGGAATAACTAAAGTTTGTATTGGAAAAGATCCTCGTATATCTTCACATTTTATCATGGATTTATTAAGTGGAACTTTAATTGCCAAAGGAATAGATGTTATTGATTTAGGAGTTGTTTCCACACCAATTATTTCTTATACAATACTTGATAATGAAGACATTGAAGTTGGAATTATGATTTCCGCCTCACACAATCCTTATACTGATAATGGGATAAAGTTTTTTGGGAAAGATGGTAAAAAAATTGCTGAAAAAGTAGAATTGGAAATTGAAGAAGAAATTCAAAAAGAAAATATTGCAATTAATCTTCATCAAATAGGAACCCGGATTAAAGATAATAAATATGTTGAACATTATATAAACTATTTAATAGCTCAAAGTCAAGATTTACAAGGTTTAAAGATTGCTTTAGATTGTGCTAATGGCTCGGCTTCAAAAATTGCTCCTATAATTTTCGAACGTTTAAATGCTGAGGTTAAAGTTGTCGGGAATGAACCAAATGGATATAATATTAATCAAGATGTTGGTTCAACAAGCACTAAAAATTTTCAAAATTTTATTAAAGATGGAAATTTTGATTTTGGATTTTCTTATGATGGAGATGCTGATCGAGTTATGTTAATCGATCAAGATGGTGAATTATTAGATGGGGATTATATTATTTACTTATTAGCAAAATATTTTAAAGGAAATAAAGAATTAATTAATGAAGCAATTGTTTCCACTGTCATGACTAATTTAGGATTTAAAAAAGCTATTAAAAATATTAATGTTCAAAACTATGAAACTTCAGTTGGTGATAAATACGTAATGCGTGAATTAGATAAACAAAAACTTAATTTGGGTGGAGAACAATCAGGCCATATTATTATATCTAATTTATTACCGACAGGAGATGGAATTTTAACATCAGTTATTTTAGCTAAAATTTTTAAAGAATTACCAAATTATCTTCAAGAAATAAGAAATGAATTAATTCAATATCCACAAAGACTAGTTAATTATAAATGTGATAACAAACAAAGGATTATGTCTGATGAAAATTTACAAACCTATATAACTGAGTTATCCGAAGAAATAGGGGATAACGGAAGAATCTTAGTTCGTCCAAGTGGTACAGAAGAGTTGATTAGAATTATGGTAGAACATCAAAAAATCGAAAAATGTGATAAAATTATTCAAAGTATCATAGAAAAAATTAAAAAAATATAGTAAAATATATTTGAGGAGGTCAAAATGGGAATTTTTGATAAAATATTAGGAAAAAAAGAAATAGAATTTTTGATGCCCTTAAAGGGAGAAATTGTTGATCTTACAGAAACTCCAGATGAAGTTTTTTCAACAAAAATGATGGGAGATGGTTTTGCAATAAAACCTGCCAAAGATAAACAAGTTTGTGCTCCACTAGCCGGAGAAATTGTTTCAATTTTTCCAACTAATCATGCTTTAGGTCTTAAAACTGAAGAAGGAATAGAAATTTTGATTCATGTAGGATTAGATACAGTTAATTTAAAAGGTGAAGGTTTTACAGCACATGTAAAAGCCGGAGATAAAGTTCAAGCAGGGGATTTATTGTTGGAAGTTGATTTTGATAATATTGAACCTAAAGTTCCATCTATAATAACACCAGTAATTTTTACAGCAATTGATGGATATAAGTTTGAAGTAGTTAAAGGAAATAAAGAATTAAAAGAAAAAAATGTTGTTAAAATAACAAAAGGATAGGGATGGATATGATCGATATAAATAAATTAGAAAGTACTAACTTAAAGTACTTAGAAAATATAAAAAGAATTACTTTAAGTAACAAAGATGTGGTAAAAAGATACAAAATGGAACAAGCTGAAATGATGAAACAATTAATGATGTCAGATGATGCATCAGTGAATATGGAAAACTTTTTTAAAAATTTTCAAGTAGAATTAGCAAGAAAAGAAAATGAAGAAAAAGCCAAAATAAGAGATTTAATTTCACGAGAATTAGGGATGATGCAATCAGAAATCTTAGCTTTATTAGAAGGAACAAATACTGGAATAAATCCTAGTATGCCAAGAGTAACACCAACTCCAACTACTAATGTTCAAGCAATACAAGGAGAAATTCCAACTTATAATGCTCCAACACCTCCCCCAGTTTCTCAACCAAGTTTTCAAAAACCAGTTGAACCAACAACTAACCAACAGGTGAGAGTAAGTACGCAACAAACAGGAGCTAATAATCAATCAAATGCAAATGATGTTGAAAATATTTTAAAAAATATTAATTCAACCCCAGCTCCACAAAATACCCCCCCAGTTCAGCCAAGTGTTGCTTCAACACCAGCTTCTAACCCTGTAGATAGTGAATTATCAAAAACTATTGATAATATATCAGTTAATAATGAAGTACCAGTGGAAACAACTGAATTAGATGAATGGATTTCAGAAATTAAGAATTTAATTTAAACACACGTCAGTGTGTTTTTTTTATATAGGAGAATAATGCAACAAGAAATAGAAAGAGAAGTAAAATATTTGCTAGATGAACAAGGTTATCAAACATTGTTAAGTAATGAAAAAAAAATTAATGAATTATTTAATTTAACTAAATTAACTAAGTTTCAAGATTATACATCAATAGAGCACTATTATGATAATGAAAAAAGAAGTATTAAAAAGTTAAATGCTGTTTTAAGAATAAGAGAGCAAAAAGAACATATAACATTAACATTTAAGCAAAAAGATAGCTTGAATCAGGCCTTAGAAAAAAATATTACTTTGAGTAAAATAGAGCAAGAGAAATTTTTAGAAAACTATCCAAACTTAATAACTAGGTTTGAATTAAAAGTTAATAACTTACAAGAAATTGCCACATATAAAGTAAAAAGAAAATCATTAATTTATAAAACGTTTAGAATTGATCTTGACCATTGTTTATTTAATAATGGTCAAGATTATGAAATAGAAATTGAAGATAGCTCTTTAGAACAAGCCCAATTAAAGATAGAAATTTTAAAAAAAGTGTTTAAATTAAAATTAAAACCTTCCAAACCCAAAATAGCTCGTTTTTTTGAAACAATTGATCAAAACAATACAATTAAGCTAAATATTGAAGATATTATCGTAGTAGTGGAAGGGAAAAGTGATACTAATAAACTAAAACAACTTTATCCAAAAATTAACACGTTTGAAACAAGTGGTTTAGGATTAACTGCAGATAAAGTGCAAAATTTAAAAAAAATTAGTCAAAAAAATAATAAAAAAGTAGTTGTTCTAACTGATCCTGATGTTCCAGGAGAAATTATTAGAAATATTATAAAAAAAGAAATACCTAATGCTTATCATATTCATGTTCCTAAAGATAAAGCCAAAGGAAAAAAGAAAGTAGGAATTGAACATTGTCAAAAACAAGATTTAGAAAATATATTTAACCAGGTCAGAATTTATCATAAGACTAAAGATAAGCTTGAATATACAATAAAAGATTTAATTAATTTAGGTATTTATCAAAATCAAGAAAAAAGAAAAGAATTTTGTGATAAATATAGTATTGCCTATGGAAATAATAAAAAAGTTTTAAAGCAATTAAACACTTATAATATTAAACTTTAATTTGTTAAATGTTCCGCATTAAATAAAAAGATTGACAAATTTAAAAAAAGTGTTATAATAACAACGTAGTAAATCTACATGTACATAAAGGAGCCATTTTGAATAATCCACTTATTGAAATTTTATCAGAAACAGGCTTAGTTTTTCGGACAAAAGAACTTAATGAACAAGGATTGTCAAATTATGAAATAGGTAAATTAGTAACAGAAGGAATAATTGAAAAATTATATCAAGGAGTATATACTCTAGGTGATATTGATAACTTAAAACTTACTGACATAAATGTTATTGTGGAAAATGGTATCATCTCATTAAAATCAGCAGCATTTTATTATAAGTTAACTACCGAAGAAGAAGGAAAAATAACAATAACTTTAAATCGGGATCAAAAACCACCAAAAATACCATTTGATTTGTTTTCATATTATTATACAACTTCAAGATTTTATGATATTGGCTTAAAAATAATTGATCAAAATGGACGGAAAATTAAAATTTATGATGTTGAAAGAACGGTTTGTGATATTTTAAGACATCGAGCAAAATATGATTCTTACTTAATTCGAGAAATATTAGAAAATTATTTAAAATCAGAAGTTTATGATATAGATAAATTAATAATGTATGCTAAAGAATTACGAATTTATAATGTCTTAAAACAATATTTAGAAATATTAGGAGGTGTGTAATGTCAAATAAAGAAGAAATAACAAAAGAAGAAATAGTTTCCGAAGCAGAAATAAAAGAAGAAGAAATAGTTTCTGAAGCAGAAATAAAAGAAGAAAGAACTGAAAAAGAAACTGATGATGTTAGTCAAACAGAGGAAAAAACAAAAACAGTTTCTGAACAAGAGTATTTACAATTACAAGAAAAGTATAAAAAGGTAGAAACTTCTTATCAACGCTTATTAGCAGATTTTGAAAATTCTAAACGAAGAAATGCTCAAGAAGTAATGGAAGCCAAAACTAAAGGAAAAATTGAAGTTTTTGAAAAATTATTAGATATTATCGATAATTTTGAAAGATCAATGGCTTTTGATATTCAAACAGAAGAATTTAAAACTGGGATTGAAATGGTTCACAAAATGTTTTCTGAAAGATTACAAGCAACTGGATTACAAGAAGTAAATACAGAAGGTATTTTAGATCCTAACAAACATCAAGCTATTATGGTAGAAGAAGATGCCAAAAAAGAAAATGATGAAATTTTAGAAGTTTTACAAAAAGGTTATAGTGTAGAAGAAAAAGTAATTCGACCAGCAATGGTTAAAGTAAATAAGAAATAATTAAGGAGAAAATATGAGTAAAATAATTGGAATTGATTTAGGAACAACAAATTCATGTGTATCAGTAATTGAAGGGGGAGAAAGTAAAGTAATCCCTAATAAAGAAGGAAATAGAACAACCCCATCAGTAGTAGCTTTTAAAGGTGATGAAAGAATAGTAGGATTAAGTGCTAAAAATCAAGCAATAACTAACAAAAACACAATAAGTTCTATTAAAAGACATATGGGGGAAGATTACAAAGTAGATGTTGATGGGAAAAATTATACTCCTCAAGAAATCTCAGCAATCATCTTACAAAATCTAAAAGAAAGTGCTGAACATTACTTAGGAGAAAAAGTAACTAAAGCAGTTATTACAGTACCAGCATATTTTAATGATTCACAAAGACAAGCAACAAAAGATGCCGGTAAAATTGCTGGGCTAGAAGTTGAAAGAATTATTAATGAACCTACAGCAGCAGCATTAGCCTATGGAATGGATAAAACAGAACAAGATAAAACAATTATGGTTTATGATTTAGGAGGAGGAACATTTGATGTTTCAGTCTTAGAATTAGGAGGAGGAGTATTTGAAGTAGTTTCTACTTCAGGAGATAATAAATTAGGTGGAGATGATTTTGATCAAAAAATTATTGATTGGATGCACCAAGAAATTAAAGCTAATTATAATTTTGATGCTGCAAGTGATCAAACAGCAATGCAAAGATTAAAACAAGAAGCTGAAAAAGCTAAAAAAGATTTATCATCATTAACAACTGTACATATTTCATTACCGTTTTTAGGAATGAATGATAATGGACCAATAAGTGTTGAATTAGACTTATCAAGAGCTAAATTTGATGATATGACATCTGATTTAGTAGCAAGAACATTAGGACCAGTAAGAAATGCTTTAAAAGATGCAGATTTAAAT
>JBKDZV010000123.1:0-3734 GCA_047971455.1 Mycoplasmatales bacterium
CTTGATAATAAAATATGTTCTCTTGTTTGTGGCATTGGTCCATCTGTTGCAGCTACTACTAAAATAGCTCCATCCATTTGTGCTGCTCCTGTTATCATATTTTTAACGTAATCAGCGTGTCCTGGGCAATCTACGTGTGCGTAGTGTCTGTTTTCTGTTTCATATTCTACGTGAGCTGTTGAGATTGTAATTCCTCTTTCTTTTTCTTCAGGTGCTCCATCGATTTGGTCATATGCACGAGCTTCAGCTTTACCTGATTTAGCTAATACTGTTGTAATTGCTGCTGTTAATGTTGTTTTACCGTGATCAACGTGTCCTATTGTTCCTATATTAACGTGTTCTTTACTTCTATCAAATTTTTCTTTTGCCATTTTTTCTCCTTAATTTCTTAATTTATTTTATGAATTTTTCTTTTGAATTTCTTCTGAAATTGATGCTGGACATTCTTCATAATGATCCATTGTCATTGTATATGTTCCTCTACCTTGTGTTAAAGTTCTTAAAGTTGTAGCATATCCAAACATTTCTGATAATGGAACAAATGCTGTTATTATTAAAGCATTTCCACGATTTTCCTGTCCTTGGATTTGCCCTCTACGAGAAGAAACATCTCCCATAACATCTCCCATGTAATCATCTGGTGTAGTAATATCAACTTTCATAATTGGTTCTAATAATGCGGGATCACATACTTTGTAAGCTTCTCTAACAGCTTTTGAAGCGGCAGTTTGGAAAGCTTGTTCTGATGAATCGACATCATGATATGAACCATCATATAATTTAGCTTTAACATCAATTAGTGGGTATCCTGCTAATTTACCTGTTGTCATAGCATTAACAATACCTTTTTCTACTCCTCCAATGTATTCACGAGGAACAGCACCCCCAACGATTGCGTTTTCAAAACTAAATCCTTCTCCTGGTTCAACTGGTGTAAATTCAATCCATACATCCCCATATTGTCCAGATCCTCCTGATTGTTTAACATGTTTCCCTTGTACTTGAGCTGCTGTTTTAAATGTTTCACGATATGAAACTTGAGGTGCTCCAACATTTGCTTCAACCTTAAATTCTCTTTTTAAACGATCAACAATAATGTCTAAGTGTAATTCACCCATTCCGGCAATGATTGTTTGACCTGTTTCATGATTAGTATATGTTTTGAAAGTTGGATCTTCTTCAGCTAATTTAGATAAAGCAATTCCCATTTTATCTTGATCACCTTTTGTTTTAGGTTCAATAGCAACTGAAATAACTGGTTCTGGAAATTCCATTGATTCTAAAATAATTTCATTTTTTTCATCACATAAAGTATCTCCAGTTGTAGTATCTTTTAATCCTACTGCTGCTGCTATATCTCCAGCATATACGGTTGAAATTTCTTCTCTTGTGTTAGCATGCATTTGTAAAATACGTCCAACTCTTTCTTTTTTACCTTTTGTTGAGTTTAATACATAACTTCCTGCTGATAAAGTTCCTGAATAAACACGGAAGAATGATAATTTTCCTACATATGGGTCAGTCATAATTTTGAAAGCTAACGCTCCAAAAGGTTCACTATCATCAGATTTTCTACTTGCTGGTTCTCCATTAGGTAAAGTTCCTTCAATTGCGGGAACATCTACTGGTGAAGGTAAATAAGCAACGATGGCATCTAATAATAATTGAACTCCTTTATTTTTAAAAGCTGAACCACATAATACAGGGAAAAATTCACCAGTAACTACGGCTTTTCTAATTCCAGATTTTAATTCTTCAGCTGTAACATCACCATTTTCTAAGTAATTTTCCATTAATTCTTCATCATAAACAGACACTGCTTCAATTAACTCTTCACGATATAATTCAGCTTCATCTTTTAAATCTTCAGGAATTTCAATTTCTTCAATGTTTTCACCTAAATCATCTTTATAATCGTAAGCTTTCATTTCTACTAAATCAACAATTCCACTAAAATCTGCTTCAGCACCAATTGGTAGTTGAATAGCATGAGCATCAGCAGCTAATCTTGTATCTAGAGTTTTTAATGAATATTTAAAATCTGCTCCTAATTTATCCATTTTATTAACAAAAACAATTCTTGGTACTCCATAAGTTGTTGCTTGACGCCAAACAGTTTCTGTTTGTGGTTCTACTCCACTTTGTCCATCTAAAACTGCTACAGCACCATCTAAAACTCTTAAAGAACGTTCAACTTCAACTGTAAAGTCCACGTGCCCTGGTGTATCAATAATATTAATACGGTGATTTTTCCAAGCAGCAGTTGTTGCAGCTGATGTAATTGTAATTCCTCTTTCTTGTTCTTGTTCCATCCAGTCCATTTGTGAAGCTCCGTCATGAGTTTCACCAATTTTGTGAACTTTACCAGTGTAGTATAAAATACGTTCTGTTGCTGTTGTTTTACCAGCATCAATATGTGCCATGATTCCGATATTTCTAGTATCTTTTAAACTATACTCTCTAGCCATATTTCCTCCTTTATATTATCTTCTATAGTGTGCAAAGGCTTTATTAGCTTCTGCCATTTTATGTACATCTTCACGTTTTTTAACAGCAGCACCTGTTCCGTTAGCTGCATCCATAATTTCTTTTGCTAATCTTAATTCCATTGTTTTTTCATTTCTTAAACGTGAATAATTAACTAACCATCTTAATCCTAATGTTTCTTTTCTTAAATCATTTACTTCCATGGGAATTTGATAATTAGTTCCACCTATTCTTTGTCCTTTAACTTCTAATAAAGGCATAATATTTTCTAAAGCTTCATTAAAAACTACTAAAGGATCTTTTCCTGTTTCTGTTTTAATAACTTCAAACGCTTTATAAATAATTTGTTCTGATTTTTGCTTTTTACCATCTTTCATTAATTTATTAATTAATTTGGTAACAACTTTTGAACTATATATTGGATCTTCCAATACTTGTCTTTTTTCTATTTTTCTTTTACGAGCCATCTTACCTCCTTATTTTATTTACTAATTATTTAGGTCTTTTAGCACCATATAATGATCTTGACTGTTTTCTATCTGCCACTCCTGAAGTATCTAAAGTACCTCTAATAATTTTATATCTAACCCCTGGTAAATCTTTAGTTCTTCCACCTTTTAATAACACAACTGAGTGTTCTTGTAAATTATGTCCAATTCCTGGAATATATGCTGTAACTTCGATTTGATTAGATAATCTAACCCTTGCATATTTACGTAAAGCAGAGTTAGGTTTTTTCGGTGTCATAGTAGCCACACGAGTACACACTCCTCTTTTTTGTGGTGAACTTGATTTTCTATATTCACTTTTTAGTGAATTATAATGAATATCAAATGCAGGTGATTTTGATTTTTTCACCTTATCTGTACGTCCTTTTCTAATTAATTGATTAATTGTAGGCATCTTTTCCTCCTTATTTATTTTATCTATTTTTCATTACATTACTTCGGGTGTGCCAAAGTCTAATTAATTATACTATTTTTCTTACTTAATGTCAATAGATTTTTATTATTTTAACTTAGAGGGAGTTTAAAGTGTGAAGTGCAACACCTAGTAAAAATTACTAAAATATAAAAAAGTAGTTAAATTCTATAGGTCAACTGCAAGAAGACATAAAAATTAAACTTAGCTATATATTATAAGTGATAGTTAATAAAAAATGGAGAAATTTATGAAATTAAACTATAAACAGCTATCATTAACAGATAGATTTCAAATACAAAGATATATATATGATGGACTTTCTC
>JBKDZV010000124.1:0-2015 GCA_047971455.1 Mycoplasmatales bacterium
CTAAAAAATCAAAAGAAAAGTTAAATAAAATAATATATATGGACGAATTGGGAGGAGAATAAGTTGATTTTAAATCAATTACTTAAAACAATAAAAAATGTATATGAACCCTTGGATTTGTAAGTTACATTTCCACTAGTAGAAGGAATACGAAAACAAGAATATAGTCAGTTTATTTAGGAGTAAATAGCTTAAATGTAGTATATAGAGAAGCCAAAATTATTCCTAAAGTAGCAATTTGGAAAAAAAGAAAAGAATAAATGTACCTTACGATAGTACTGATAGTATGGATAGATTAATTATTAATATTTATCAAAAATATAATATTGGGAAATTCATTTTTAATAGGGAAATATTAATTAAAAAAATACTTACCCATGAAGAAAAATTAGGAAAAATAGCATTCAGATTATATCCGATATGGTCAAAAACCAGTGTCAAAACAAGCTATCATAACACAAAAGTAGCAACTAGACTATTATGTTTCACTTATAGAAACAAGTGAAAAAAATCTTTTGAAAATGAAAGAACTGTTAAAAATCTAACATAATAATAATGCTAGAGATAGAAGATAATAGAAGTTATATGAATAGTGAATATTTAAAACAATATCAAGCATTAGAGTCAGAACAAATTATGGTAATTGATAAAACAGAGGACTATATGATAAGTTTACAAAAAGGAACAACTTCATTTTCAAACAATAAGATGCTACTAGAACATAAAACTTTAGGATATAAACATGAAATAACAGGAAGTGATATATTTTGAGGAATAACAATGAGATTAAATACTTATTTTGCTAACTTAAATGAAAGAGAAGTAAGGAAAATGATATAATTCACATAAAAGGAGTTTACTAATATGGGCCTAGATGATTTAAAACAACAAAGAAAAAAAAGTATGGATAATTTAAATAATAAACTAAAAGAATATAATCTTAAAATAAGTAATATTATAAAGAAAGGTAAAAATGTAGAAGAAACTATTTATATTTTTGATAGTACTAAAATTAAAAGTGCTTCTTATGGTGAAGTTATTTATGATAGAATTTTTTTCCTACTAAAGGATAATAAAAATACTATATATTTTTCTTCAGGAGATTATCTAAATGTTTTTGATGATTCAGAGTATAATACATTGTTATTAAGTCTTTTATTTAGAGATATAAAAGAAATTAAAGATAAAAAATATCATAAGTATGAAACAAATAGATACTTTATAATTGTTATTAAAGGTGATTTATCGGAAAAAGATAAAAATAAAATGCTTGAAATTGAAAAAGAAGATTATTTTATTGGTAAAAAAATTTTAAAAAATTATACAGACCTAAAATGGTATTTGAATGGTATAATTGGATTAAGTCGTATTAAAACCGATAATATAAAAGTTGATTTTAATCATAGTGAATGGGATGAAATATTTGTAAAAAAAGATGAATATTTGAATTTTAGTATATGTGATAATCAATATGATGTTTTTAACAAAAATAGTAAGTTAGAAGATGAAAGAAAATTTGATGCTGACGTGCTCAAAGAACTTTTAAAGAAATATAGTATAGATATAAAAGGTTCTAAAGCAGCAGCAGATCTTAATTTTAAGGAAGAAGTGGATGAAATAAATTTAATTCAAGATATGTTTATTGAGAGTAAAAACATCCTTGGAGAGATAACTCTAATGAGTGATTTTGAAAGGGAGTTAAAAAATAAGCAACATTCTGTATATAAATATAATGAACTCCAAATAGAAAGAGTTTTTTATTTACATGAGCAGTTATTTGAAAGATTTCTAAAAATAATATATATACATATTGAAGGGAAAAGATATTTAGATAAAAATGTTAATGTTAAAAAATTTTCTCATGATATAGATAAAGTGATAAAAAAAATAGGTACATCAAATTTAATTTTAACTGAAGAAGAAAAAGAATATTTACGTTTTATGAGTCTATATTATAATAAAAAACGATACAATACTTTTGAAAGTGGTATAGAAATTAATTATTTATTAAAAAG
>JBKDZV010000125.1:0-38903 GCA_047971455.1 Mycoplasmatales bacterium
ATAAAATGAATTACAAAATAATAAAATACGGTGGTTGGTTTTTTTAACTTACTGAAGAGTACTTAAATAGCGGTATTAAAAATTCTGGAAAGTGGATGTGCTTATTTGATAGTAACTTTGAAGAACAGATAATTAAAATTTGTAAACAAGCAATTACTGACAATATAGTATTAACTAGTAAACATACTGATTTAAGTTCAGGAAAACCAACTGGAATTGCTTGTTTTTATATTGATGGTAAGCAACAAGCAGAACATATTAAAGTATTAGAATTTTTCTTAGCTAATAATTTAATTCCTCGTAATAAAAACGGTAATTATCGAAATATTTCCTTTAAGTTTGATGAACAAACTACTGATAAACAATATGGAACAGAATTTAAAGCAAAAATTAGTTTAGCTGATTTTGTGGATGTTAAAACAGGAGAATTTTTGGATGGTAAATAATTAGTTTTATCTAAATTAAAATCGTAAAATATTATTAATAAAATAAGGCATATTATCACTAAGTATTTTAGCTAAAATAAGTCTAAATTCATTAAAATTACAAAAAAATCTCACTTAAAACGTAAATGCGTGCTATAATAGTAAAAAGTTAAAAAAGGAGATGGAAGATGATTAATTTAATAAATAGCATAGATAATTTAATTTGGTTCCCAATTATGATAATTTTAATAGGAACAGGATTGTATTTTACCATTAAATTGAATTTTGTTCAACTACATTTATTACCCGAAGCAATCAGGACTTTATTTAATAAAGAGGAAAATAAAGATAAAAGTACAACAATAAATCCAGTGCAAGCTTTTTTAGTTGGGTTAGCCTCAAGAATTGGAGCAGGGAATATTACTGGAGTGGCAACAGCAATTTTAGTAGGAGGACCAGGAGCAATTTTTTGGATGTGGTTAGTTGCTTTATTAGTAGCTTCTTCAGCTTTTGTAGAGAGTACTTTAGGTCAAGTTTATAAAGAAAAAGAAAAAAATAAAGGTTTTGTAGGTGGACCGTCTTATTACATGAAAAAAGGGTTAAATATTCCTAAAATTGGAGTTTTATTTTCTGTTATTTTAATTGGATGTTATGCTTATTCATTTGTAACTATTCAATCTAACACCGTTACTTCTATTTTAAAAAGTACAGTTAATAATTCAAGCTTTATGTTTGCAGCTGTTATTGGAATTATTTTAGCAGTTTTAACAGCAGTTATTTTATTTGGAGGTGCTAAACGAATTGTTAAAGTTTCAGCATTATTAGTACCAATAATGTCAGTTGGTTATTTAATATTAGCAGTTTTAATCATTATATTGAATATTGAGCGTGTACCATATGTTTTAAATGTTATTATCTCACAAGCCTTTAGTGCCCAAGCAGTTACTGGAGCAACAATTGGAGGGATTATTTTAACTGGTGCTCGTCGTGGAATGTTTTCTAATGAAGCTGGTATGGGTTCAGCTCCGAATGCGGCAGCAACAGCTACAACTTCGCATCCAGTAAAACAAGGATTAGTGCAAATGTTTGGAGTATACATCGATACTTTAGTAATTTGTACAGCAACAGGTTTAATTATTTTATTATCGTTATCAAACACTGAATTTATGAATTATTCAAACCAAGCTTTAAATGATCCAAGTTTTAATGCCGTTGTTGTAACTCAAGCTTCATTAATTAATTCTTTAGGGGAATGGAGTGGCTATTTATTAACATTATTTATCTTCTTTTTTACTTTTTCTTCAATTTTAGGAAATTATTATTATTCAGAATCAGCTTATGAATATTTAACAGCTTCTAAAGGAATAAATATTTTTAAAATTTCAGTAATCTTTTTTGTCTTTTATGGAGCAGTAGCTAATATGCAAACTTTATGGACAATTGCTGATATTTTCATGGGAATAATGGCCTTTTTAAATTTAATAGCAATATCATTTTTATTTAAAATTGTAAAACAAGTAAAAGATGATTATTGCAAGCAAAAAAAAGCTGGAAAAGATCCATTATTTTTAGAACAAAATATTGAAGGTTTAAGTGGGACTATTTGGACAAGTGAAAAAGAAATATTTAATGAAAAATAAAAAGTAAGATTACGTATTTTAAACCTAAATGTAAAGTTTTCATTAAAAGAAATATAAAATATTAAAAATAATAAATAAAAAAAGATGATTTCAACTATAGTGAAATCATCTTTTAACTGTTTAAGTTTCTTTTTATTTAAGTTCGCTAACTTTTATATGATCCATGTCATCAAAAGTTTGGTTTTCACCACACATTCCCCAAATGAAAGTGTAGTTTCCAACACCAGCTCCTGAATGAATTGACCAAGAAGGTGAAATTATTGCTTCATCATTGTGCATTACAACTTGTCGTACTTGATCTTTTTGTCCCATTAAATGAAAGACACAATTTTCTTGATAAATGTTGAAGTATAAATAAACTTCCATTCTTCGATCATGTGTATGAGGAGGCATAGTATTCCAAACATTTCCTTCTTCTAACATTGTTAATCCCATACATAATTGTGAACTTTCGCATACTGCAGGATGAACGTATTGATAAATTGTTCGTTTATTAGCTAACGCAGCATCTCCCATAGCTACTGGATTAGCTTCAGTAAATTTAATATGTTTATTAGGATGTTCTTTATGTGATGGTGAAGAATTTAAATAAAATTTAGCTGGTTTAGCACTATCATCTGAGAAAAATTTAATTTCTTTAACCCCTTTAGATATATAAAATCCATCTAATTCATTCATAATAAATTTTTCTCCATCTAATTCAATTGCTCCTTTTCCACCAATATTTATAATTCCTAATTCTCTTCTTTCTAAGAAATAAGCACTATTTAATTCTTGAACTTCATTGATAATTAATTCCTTTGTAACAGGCATGACAGAACCAACGATAATTCGGTCATCAAATGAATAGTTTAAAACTACTTCATCTTTAGCAAATAAGTTTGAAATATGGTATTTATCTCTTAATTCTTCCGTTGTGTATTTTTTGAAATCTTCGGGATGGGTACTATAGTATTTTTTCATTTTTCCTCCAATTTTTTTAAGTAATTAATACTATTTTTTAACATATCTCCAGATATTTCTTCAACAATAACTGGAATATGTTGTAAGCTATGTTCGTTTATTTTTTGTAAAATAAATTCATAATCGATAATTCCTTCATCTAATTGAACTAACTTTTTTTCGCCATTTATAAATTGTAAATTTTTAAAATGGAATACTTTAATTTTATTTTTATAATTTTCTAAAATATAAGTAAAGATTTCTTGATAATTTTGAGCATTTAATTCATTTAATAAATTAGCTAAATCAACAATTAAGTTTAAATCTTTATAAGTATTTAAGACTTGTTGAACACGATCAATATCATAAACGGTATGATCATAAACCGGTTCAATACAAACATTCACATCATTTGTTATAATTTGATTTAAAGTTTGTTCAAATTTTAAATAAGATTCATCAGTGTGATTTTTAGGATTGTAAGTCCAAGCATCCCCATTTACTGAGCCAGTTTCACTACCAATAGTTGTTAAACTATATTTTTTAGCAATTTTTGTATTTTTTAAAAAGATATCAATACCTGTATTTAAAGTTTCATCATTAGGATGAATCATATTAAAGTATGAACCTAATAAATAAATATTGATGTTATTAGCTTGTAATTTACTAAATATCTCGTCTAAATTATCATTTTTGAATGCTTCAGGAAAGTTTTTAACTAAAACAAGTTGTAAGCCACTAACTCCTAAAGTTTGACAATTTAAAATCAATTCATCAATATTTTTAAATTCTGTATCATGAGGTCTAATACCAATATTCATAATTTCTCCTATCTATTAATCAGTTGTGAACTACCTTGTTGATAATTAATTACTTCTTGTAATTGAACAAAATAATTATCTCCGTCAACATAATGTTTTAAAACCGCATTACTTAAGGCAAATTGTCCAATATTTTCTAAAGAATCGTTATTAATTATTCCATGCAAAATACCAGCAGTATAAGCATCACCACCACCAATACGGTCAATAACATTAAGCTTAACTTTTGGTGAAGTGTATAGTTCTTGTTTGGTAAAAACATTAGCTTGTAATGTATGTTTTGTTGGTGAAATAACTTCTCTGTTAGTAGAAGCTAAAAATTCTAAATTAGGATAGTCTTGACATAACTTAGTATAACCTTGTATTAATGTTTCAACATGATAATTTAGTAAGTATTTTAAATCTAAAATTCCTAAAAATCCATAATTAATATAAGGTAAACAAAGTTTTAAAAATTCACCAGCTTCTTGTTGAGACCATAATTTAGAGCGGAAGTTACTATCATAACTAATCTTAATATTATTTTTTTGAGCATATTGTAAAACTTCTAGAACAAAATTTTGGTGTTTTTTAGATAAAGCTGGCGTTATACCACTTAAATGTAAAATATCAACATCTTTTAAAAAAGGTTTAATTTCTGCTAAGGTAAAATCATATTCATAAAAACTTGAATATTTGCGATCATATAAAACTTCTTGCGGTTTAACTTCATTAACATCAAGTGCAAAATACATTCCAATTTTATTACCGCTTTGGATAATTGAACTAGTATCTATCTTATACGCTTGAGCTTTATGTAAAACTTTAGCTCCTAATTTATTGTTAGGAACAGCTGAAAAGAATTTGGCCGTATGTCCAAATTGACTTAAATAAGTAAGTACATTATAAGCAGCTCCCCCAATATAAATTTTAGTTTGATCTTCATTTAAAAAAACTGCATTATTGATTGGTGAAATTCGATAAAGTATTTCACCTAAACCAGCAACTACCATTTGTCCGCCTTAGCTTTAATTTGTGTTAATAATTTTGTTAAAGCTTCTTTTCCTTCTTCTTGATAAGTTTTAGCAACAAATCCTCCAAGTCCAACAGCATTTGCTCCTTTGGCAAACCAATCATCAATCGTATCAATATTAACTCCACCAGTTACCATAATTTTTAAATTAGGTAAAGGAGCTTTAATATTTTTAATATAATTACTTCCTAAAGTGTCGCCCGGGAATAACTTAAGCATATTGTTTTTAGGCATAGCTTTAATTATTTCTGATACAGTCATGACACCAGGAAAGTAGGGGATATTGTGAGTATCACAAACTTCTTGAACTTCATCAACATTACCAGGTGAAACAATAAATTTTGAACCAGCTAAAATAGCTTGTTCACACTGTTCTTTTGTAATAACTGTTCCAACCCCAATTTCTGCTTCAGGATATTTGCTAATTAAATCTTTTAAAATATTACAAACATTAGGAATAGAAAAAGTAAGTTCTATTCCATGAATTCCTGCCGCTAAAGCGGCAGCAATAATATTTTCTAAATCATTGGGGTCTTGCTCACGTAAAATTATTGCAACTTTTTCTGTTTCAATTTTTCCCATAATTCTCCTAAAATTCTTCTTTTAAATTAACGTGCTTGCCATCCACCATCAACTGGTATTACAACACCATTTACATAATCTGAAGCACTAGTTGCTAAAAAGGCAACTCCACCAGCGATATGTTCTGGATCAGCCCAGTATCCAGCCGGAATTCTTGATAAAATTTCAGCATTTCTTTTTTCATCAGCTCTAATTGGAGCAGTATTTGCTGTTTTAATATATCCTGGAGCAATTGCATTTATTTGAATATTATATTGAGCAAGTTCATTAGCAAAAGCTTTAGTAATTCCAGCTACTCCATGTTTTGAAGCAGTATAACTAGGAACGAAAACTCCACCTTGGAATGATAACATTGAAGCAATATTAATTATTTTTCCACTTCCTTGTTCTTTCATAACTTTTGCAGCTTCTTGAGATAAGAAAAATACTGTATTTAAATTTATATTAATTACATCATCCCAATCTTTTTTAGGAAATTCTAAAAGGGGATTTCTTTTAATCATTCCAGCATTATTAACTAAAATATCAACTTTTCCAAATTTTTCAATACATTTAGGAATTACTTGTTGAATTTCTTCTTGTTTTGTTAAATCAGCAACATATCCATAAAACTCTGAACCCGCTTTAGTAACAACTTCTTCAACTTCTTTAAAATCATCAATATATCCAACTACCATAATATTAGCACCTAAATTAGCTAGTGCTTCAGAATAAGCTAAGCCAAGACCTGTATTTCCTCCAGTTACAATAGCAACTTGTCCATCTAATTGAAAATCTTTAATTGTTAATGACATAATACTCCTTTTCTTAAAATTTTTATTTTATACACTATAAAGAATTTTTATCTTTATACTAGTATACTAGCATTTTTTTTAGAAAAAGTAAAGGTTTTTATCAAACTAAATGTGAATATAAGAACACTATTAAGACAAAAACTGTTATAATGAAGATATTTAGAATAATGTTTTAAAATTAAAAGGGGATAATATGGCAATTATTTTACAAGAAATTATTGTAGGGGTAATATGGGGAATATTTTATTATTACAAGCCTAAAAATATATCTTATATGGGATTATTATACGCTTTAATGTTCGTTTTAGTTACTAATTTAATAATAATTACTCAAAATTTAAATGGCTTAGTAGTTTTTAAATTCTATAGCATTGTATTATTGTTTAGTTTTTTAATAACAATAATAGTTAATTTAAAATATAAGAAAAATAAATATGAAATTATTAAAGATACTTTAAAGTTAAGTATAATAGTTTCATTATTTTTATTAATTAAATTTATGCTTATAACTATAAATAAAATAGAAATTTACAGTTCAATACCTAAATTAAATAAATATTATATAAAAGAAAACATTGAGATAATATTAGTAAACATTATTAATTATTTAATAATATTTATGTATTTAAAAAATAAATTAAAAGAATTTTATTATATAATTTTAATATTTAGTTGCGAAATATTTTTATTATTAATGAATTTAGTAATGAAATTTGAACAGCAAACTATAGAGTTTGGAATAAAAATTTTAATATTAATAACTTTATTAAGAGTAATAAAGATTTGTAAAAATAAAATTTCTAAAAAAAATATTTTTCATTTAATAAATGAGTATTGCTTTTTAATATTATTTATGAGGATAAGTAGTCTATTTTTAGTAAAATTTTACATCGGAAATGAATATATATATTTAGCAATTATTTTAAGTTGTTTAGGTATTGCTTATGTTTTACCTGAAATTTTAAACGGTAGAGTACGTATAGTAATAATAATTTTAAATATATTATTGTTGATAGTATTTTTAAGTAGGTCGCATATATTAGGTACTAATCCTAAAATATATACAAAAATTTCTACTTGTCAAGACCTTAAAAATATTGAACCAACTAAAAATTATAAACTAACAAAAGATATTAATTGTCAAGAGGTTAAATTTTCTTCAGGATTAGAAGAATTCAAAGGAGAGATTTATGGTGATAATCATACGATAAGTAATTTGAAGGTAAAAGGTAATTTAATTACTAAACTTAATAAAACTGGAGTTATAGATTATATAAATCTTAATAACTACGAAGGTGATTCGATTATTAAAACAAATAACGGAATAATAGGATCTTTTGATATTACAAATAGTCATATTATAGGAGAAAATATGGTTGGAATAGTCGGGATTAATAATGGATATATTCATGGAGTTAGTAGTGAAAATGTAGTACTTAAAGGTAAGTCTAATGTTGGAACAGTAGCTGGAATTAATAATGGAAAAATAAAAGCTATTGAAATTTATGGAGAAAATTCAAAAATTCAAGGTGAAACAGCAGCAACTGGAATATTTGTAGGAGCTAATTCTTTATTTTCAGAACATTTATTTGGCAATAAAAAATCTGAAATAAAAGAAGCATATGTTGATGAGAAAATTTTTGATAATTTAAATTTACCATTAATTGGAGATTCCCCAAAAGACATTAGTGACAAACAAAATTATCTTGCTTGTGTCCAAGAAAATAAACAGTTAAATAGTTTAACACTTTATGAAATTTATAAAGTGTTTAAATTTAGTCCTTGTAACAAAAATATTTTAAAAAAGACAAATATTATAAAACAAGTTGATATTAAGTTTAATTATAAAACTGGCTATGATTCAGAATGGAAGTATTATTATAAAAATAAATATAGCGAGATAATTGAACAGAATATGAATATAGCATATGCTAAATTATCCAAAAATGAAAAGAAAACTATAAAGCAAATAGTTAATAATGTTATTTTAGTGTATAATAATCCCCAAGATTAAGAAAAAGTTAAAGGAGAAATATGTCACCAATAGAAAGAAGGAATATTGTAGCGACATTTTTTGTTGTAATAATTTTCATGTTAACACTAATATTATCATTACCAGAAGAAAAAGAAAAACTACAAATAATTGGAACTCCCCAAGAAAATGGTTATAAATTTACCTTTAAGGAATCAGCAAATTCTTCTAAAGAGGATATGGCAGTATCTATTAAGGTAGGAGAAGATATCGATCCTGGAATTTATAATTTGAAATATAGAACGTATCTTACTGATTTAAGTAGTGATGAAAGAAATAAAATTGAAAATTTTTATATCAAAGATCAAGAAAATATTGTACAGTTAGATAATATTTTACTAGATGAAGATAGTGATGAAGCAGGTAATTCGATAATTAAAAATATATATTTAAAAGAAGGCATGATAATTGGATTTGGTTTAAGAGATTATGCTAAAATATCTAATGAATATAGTAATAGATATTATGTACAATTAGAAAAAGTAGGAGAATTAAATGAAGATTATAAAAATTCTAAAGAAATCCAAGGGGGACCATATAAGGTAGGAGAAGATATCGCTGTAGGAAGTTATGAAGAAATAAAAGTTGAAAAAACTGAAGAAGACTTGGAAGATGACTTTTTCGAAGAAGATAATGAAGAAGATAATGATGACCCTACTATAACAGCTCTTCTTTCAGGAGACTATGTATATTTTCCCCAAAAAGTTAGATTCATAGATGAGACAAAAGAAATTCAGAATACTTTAACACAATATGATTTAAACAATCAAATAACAACAGGTGTATATACTTCAGGACTTGATATTCCCTTAGGATATTATAAAATTATTCAAGATGGCATAGTTTATTCATGTTCACAAGAAAAGGAAGATACATATACGAAAAGTATGAAATATAAAGGTAAAACTTATTATCAAAACTCCGAATCAATGCAAAGAATAGTTGATGCTTCTTCTTATTCTGATGATAATATTTGTGTTCAATCTGGTTCTATAGAATTAATAAGCCTCGCTCAAGAGCAAATAACCAAAGATGAGTTAATTACGTTAGATAGTCAAGTAACGTATTATACTACACAAGAAGATAGTATATCATCTCCTAAAATAGTGATAAAGTCCTTAGCTGATAGTCTTAATTTTAAGTGTTTGTCAAAAGTAAAGGAAGAAAATATTCAAATAACTCCTGAAACTATCCCAAATAAAGTAGGAGAATATCCGGTTACCTTAACCTATACTTTACCACAAGGAGAATTATTACAAAAATCGACTATAATAACTATTGAAGAAATAGATAAAATAGATATGGACGAGAAAGTAGCAATTACCAAAGATGATGAAACTTACTTAAAGCTGATTCACAGTGCCGATTTTAATGAGTATAATAAAATAGATTTAACTACTAAGGAAAATAAAAATATATTATTAGAGCTGTTTGATATTAAAATATATGATTTTGAGGAACAAGAATATACAGATATGTATTCTTCAAGTGAAGTTACTATCTCACCCAAGACTATTTCAACAAAAGAATTATTAGATTTTCCCAAAATAACTTTTGAGTTTGCCGATGAATATGATAAAAATAAAAAGCCAATAAAAAAAGAAGGAACAATTACCATTCAAGGATATAAAGTGTTCACCTCAAATGATCAAGCTAGTTTATATGCCAATAGTATTAAAAATCAAAAACTAACAAAAGAAGATATGATTAGAGTTTTACAAATTAAAAAAAATGAAGCTATAGAAGATTTTAATTTTGAAAATTTATCAAAAGATAATTTAATCATAACTCCCAAAACATTATCAAGTCAAGATATAGGAGCAAACAAAATTACTATAACTTACAATTTTTTAAATGGTGAAAAGTATGAAACTACAGCAACAATTAATATTTTAAGAGGAGAATCACCAGTACAAATAAACTCTTCACTAGAGTTTTCACCAAATCTATGTTCAGCCAATGATATTACAGATAATGAAATAATAACAATGGCAAATATTATTACAGATGAACCAGATGAATTAACGTTTGAAGAAGATATTTGTAATGGTAAAGATTATATTGAAGTATATAAAGATAATGATGATAGAGATGAAAATATAATTGCCGGAGAAATAAAAGTTAATATGCCTCAAGTATTTTTTTTAAATAACAAGATGGAGTTTTCTATTTCAAAAGAGAATACTCAGCAAGAAATTTCTACACAAGAAATATTAAATAAAATGGATATTTCCTTTAGAGAATCATATAATGATTTATCAATAAAAGATTTAACAACAACCCCAAGCACTATACCAGTAGATCAACAAAGTACAATAACAGTATCATATGAAAAAGCTAATAAAATAATTGAATCACATGAAATAGCAGTAACAGTAAATCGGTATGAAAATACGTTACCAATAATTGAATATAATGAACAAGATATAAATAATAATAACCTAATTATTTTCACAAATTTAAAAGGAATACCTCAAACTAAAGAAGAATTAATTGATTATTTAAATTTAACAGCAACTGATCAAGAATCAGGAACAGCTGATATTACTCCAGAAAATATCGAAGTTAATCAAGAAAAACAAGTAATTAAAGTAGCAATTATGGATACTGATGGTGCTGAAGGGAAAGTTGAGTTTAAATACGAAATACAAAACGATAGTTATCTAATATACATATTTTTATTAACTATCATACTAGCTGTTTGTGGGTTAAGTATTGGAATGTTTAAAGTATTATATAATAAAAAATAAAAGAAGGTATGGAAAGGTATGATGAAAAAAAATAGTAGATTATTTGTTAAATTATATTTACTAATCATAGCATTTTTAATAAGTTTGTTTGTAATAGGAATTTTAGAAATACAAGTAGCATTAAAACTTATCGAATATCCCTTATATTTTAAGATATTAAGTCTAATATCGATAATAACTATACTTGTTTATGTGAAGTATATATATAGAAAATATAATTTACCTGCAAATAATAAAAAATTTATATTAAGTATTATTATTAGTATAGCTAGTATAATTGGCATAAAGATAATAAATTCAATTTGGGGATTTCTGTTTAATAAGATTTTATATGCTATAGCATTAGGCTATATTATTTTGGGATTTTATGCTATTATTAAAAATATGCATCTTAAAGAAATTTTAATAACAGGATGCGGGGTTATTTCAATTATATTACTCGATTATCAAATTATTGTACTAACAGTTAGAAAACTTTATTATGTTTCAGACTTAGTTTTTAAAGGAGCATCCAAAAATGTTTATACTATTTATAATACAATTAATATTTTTAGTGGGCTCTTAATTATCTCCTTTGAATTAGCTTGTGCATTATTTTTAATAATTTATATTTTAAATGAAATGTTGGAAAACTAAAACTAAAAATTAAAAAATATTAATGTAAATGTTTATTTAACAGTTAATATTTTTTAAGAATATGTTATAATTATTTTGGTTAGGAGTAGTATGCAAAATAAAAAAGAGATAACTTTATTAAGTAGTTCAATTGGTGAATATATATATATGGAATTAAAAAATAAAATAATTCAATTAGAAATTTTACCTGGAGAAGCTATTAGTGAACAAAATATTTCTAAACTTTTTAATAGTTCACGAACACCAGTAAAAAATGCTTTTACTAAATTAGAAATTGAAAAATTAATTACCGTTAAATCTCAAGTTGGTTCATTTGTTTCAAAAATAGATAAAGAAGTAATTATTGAACTTGCTACAATGCGAATGTTATTAGAATTTTCAATTATTGATGAAGTGTGTAAAAATATAACAGCAAAAGATTTTGCTTTTTTACAAAATAATATAAAAAAACAAAAAGAATTAATCAAAAAAACTTATACAGCATTAGAAAAAGCCGAAAAATTTTGGGAATTAGACAATGAGTTTCATAATTTTATTTTTAAAATTTCTCAAAAAGAATATTTATGGACTTATATTCAAGATAATTCACCACATATAAATCGTTATCGTATATTAAGTTGTACTTTAACTAATAATTATTTAGATAAAATAATTCAAGACCATGAAACTATTTTACAAAATATTTATGATGTTAATCAAAATCAAAAGCGTAATTATTATAGTGAACTAAAAAAATTATATGCTAAGCATATTCTAAGTAGTATTAATAATAATTTAGATACTTTACAAGAAGAAAATCCTGAGTTTTTTTATTAAAATTAAACTAATTTTATAATAAAAAATAAAAGGAAACAATATAGATATAGTCAACAAACTAGTATTTAATAGTATAAAATAAATAATAAAAAAGATAGTAACCATATTTTTTAATAAAAATATGGTTACTATTAATAAAAAAAAGATATTGTAAACTTTTTCATTTTAGTTATAATATGGATATAAAAAACGAAAGGAGATGGTAATAGAAGTTTATTACTTTTAATATGAAAAAAAATATTTTATGTATTATATTATTAACTTTTTTATTAGGAGGCTGTGGACAAACTGCTCAAGCCTATACTAAAGACAATCCACTAACATTAAGAATGGCTCATGGAGCGGCGGCCGAATCCGATACTGGAAAAGTTATAGCTAATATTGAACCTTTAGTAGAGGACAAATCTTCAGGAAGTCTTGATATGGAAATTTATGGATCAGGAGTATTAGGTTCTGAAAGAGATACAATTGAGCTTGTTCAAGCTGGAGTCTTAGATATTGCTAAAATAAGTGCTAATTCCTTAGAATCTTTTGATGGAGAATATGGAATTTTTTCATTACCATTTTTATTTGAAGATGAAGAACATTTATATGATGTAATGCAAAATTCTTCAGAAATAAAAAAATTAGCAAAAAATGATGAAGAAAAAGGTTTTATAGCAATTGGTTGGTATCCTTCAGGAGCAAGAAACTTTTATACAACTAGCGATAATCCTATTTTAGAACCAGATGATTTAAAAGGTCAAAAGATTAGAGTTATGGAAAATGAAACATCATCAAATATGATTAAAGCTTTAGGAGGTTCAGCAGTTCCAATGTCTTCAAGTGAAACTTATACAGCACTACAACAAGGAGTTGTCGATGGAGCAGAGAATAATGAATTAGCACTTACTGTTAATAATCATAAAGAAGTTGCTAAAAATTATTCTTATACTGAACATCAAATGGTACCGGATATTTTTATTATTAGTACTAAAACTTTAGATAAATTATCTGATGCACAATATGAAGCGATTGTTGATAGTTTATGGGAAAATAATTTAGAATATCAAGAAGCTAATCAAAAATTATTAAAAGAAGCTCGTGAAGTATCAGAAGAAGCTGGAGTTATCTTTCATGATGATATAGATAAAGAACCATTTATTGAAAAAGTACAGCCAATGCATGAAGACTTCAAAGCCAAAGGTTCAAGTTTTGCTGATCTTTATAATGATGTCATTCAATATGCCCAAGATGCTGAAGGAGGTAATTAAAATGAGAGAAAAACTTAATCGTTATTTATTACAAATATGTGCTGTTTTATTAGGACTAATGGTTTTAGCAGCAACTTGGCAAGTAGCCTCAAGGTATGTTTTTAATCATCCTTCTTCATTTACTGATGAATTATTAAGGTATATGTTAATTTGGTTAACCTTTTTAGGAGCACCATTAGCTTATGGAATGAACAAGCAAATGGCTGTAACCTTTTTAACTGATAAATTCAGTGAAAAAGGTAAAGTATTTGTAGACTTTTTTGTAGTTATCATGATGATTTTATTTGGGGCAGTTGTGTTATTCATTGGAGGAATTATGGTAACTAATAATGCTATTTGGCAAACTTCTCCATCATTACACTTAAACATGGCAATAGTGTATGTATCAATTCCTTTATCAGGAGTTTTATTTACTCTTTATGCTGTTGACGAATTTAGAACATTAATGAAAAGAAAAAATAGCGTAAAGAAAGAGGAGGTTTAAGATGAATGTTTTACTTATTGGTCTAGTATTAACAATTATTTTCTTTATTTTATTATTATTACGAGTACCAATTGCCACAGCAATTGTCCTAGCGTCATTTGCAATAATAATAATTTTACTTAATGTTAATTTTGCATTATTTGTAAGTAGTCAAAAAGCTTTAACTTCATTAGATAGTTTTACATTACTAGCGGTACCGTTTTTCATTTTAGCAGGTAATATTATGAATAGTGGTGGAATAGCTCAGCGGTTAATTAACTTTTCCCAAATTATTTTTGGAAAAATACCTGGTTCTTTAGCAATTACTAATGTTGCTGGTAATGCAATGTTTGGTTCAATTTCCGGTTCAGGAATTGCCGCTGCTTCAGCAATTGGAGGAGTAATGGCACCAATCCAAAAAAAAGAAGGTTATGATGAAGGATTTAGTGCAGCAGTTAATGTTGCTTCAGCTCCTGCAGGTCAATTAATTCCTCCAACAGCAGCTTTTATTGTTTTTTCTTTAGCAAGTGGAGGAGTTAGTGTTGCCGCATTATTTTTAGCAGGATGGATACCTGGATTATTATGGGCCTTATCTTGTATGGTTGTAGCTGTAATTATTTCTAAAAAAAGAAAATATCCTGTATCAAAAGATAAAGTTACAGCAAAATTAGTACTTAAATATTTTTGGGAAGCCTTTCCTTCGTTAGCATTATTATTAATTATTATTGGTGGGATTGTTTTAGGAGTCTTTACTGCAACCGAAGCAGCAGTAGTAGCAGTTATTTATACTTTGTTTTTATCATGTGTGGTGTATCGTACTTTAAAATTTAGTGAATTAAAATTAATTTTTGGTGAATCTGCTCTGATGTCAGCCAGCATTATGATCTTAGTTGGAGCTAGTGGAGTAATGGGATTTGTCTTGTCATATACAGGAATACCGGAAGCTTTATCAAATGCCATTTTATCAGTATCTGATAATGCAATTGTTATTTTATTATTAATTAATATTATTTTATTAATTGTTGGAACATTTATGGATATGGCACCTGCTGTTTTGATTTTTACACCAATTTTAATGCCAATTACTACAGCCTTAGGAATGGATCCTATTCAGTTTGGAGTTATGTTAGTATGTAACTTAGCAATTGGAACAATTACTCCACCAGTAGGAACTGTAATGTTTGTTGGGGCACAAACGGCTAAAATAAATGTCGAGCGGGTTATTAAAAACTTAGTACCATTTTATATAGCAATTATAGTTGTGTTATTATTTGTAACCTTTTATCCACCGCTTAGCTTATGGTTACCAACAGCGTTAGGAATGATTTAATTAAGTGGAAGTTCAAAATTATCAAAATCAATTAGCTAAGCCAATGCTAGGTTATTATTTAGGAATTATTAACGGTGATCCAACCGCTTCTAACGAATTATTAATTTGGTCGCAAAATGAAATTATTTATTATACCGCAACGGGTAAGATTAAGTGGCAATATAAACAACTAAATATTAAAAAGGTAGAAGTTAAAAAGTTTTTAACAGATCGATTATCAAGACAAATAAAAGTTTATATAGTTACTAAAGATAATAATAATTTTATTTTATTAGACCATCGAGGTTTAGTTTTAAATTTTCTTGAAGAAAAAGTTAAGAAATATTGCCAGTATTATCAAGGATTAAATAATTTTAACCCAACGTTATTAAAAACTACTAAGCAATTAATTTTCTTTGCTTTACAAGAAAAGGGTGATTATAAATTAACATTTAAATTAGAAAATAGTCAAGCTTATAAAACTAATTTTTTAATATTTTTAGAAGATAATCAAGTAGTTTATCAGACAAACAAACTTGAAAATACATTTGAAATAAAGTATACTGTTTTAGAACAAAAAATTGCACTTTATGCTGAATTTACTTGTGAGTTAAAACTAATAAATATTCAAAAATTAAAACAAGAAGCAAAACTATATTTTATTGGTGACTCAATTATTGCTAATCAAAATGAGAAATTGTTATTTGGTATTGGTCAAGTTTGGCCACTACATTATGCAGGATTAAGTCAAAATTATGCAATGATGGGTCATAGTTTAAAAAGTTTTATTTATGAAGGACGCTTTAATTATTTATTAAATAAAGTAAAAAATAATGATTTAGTAATTATCTCTTTTGGTCATAATGATCAAAAATTGACAGATTATGGGGAAAATCTGCAAGAGTTTGAATTTTATTTAACTTATGTAATTACTAAATTACAAGAATTTAAAGTTAAGTGCGTACTTTTAAATAGTATTCCACGTCGTTGTTATCAAAAGGGTAAATTAATTGATACCCATCAAGAATATAAAGATATTCCACAAGTTATAGCAACAAAATTAGGAATTCAATTTATTAATCTTCATAAATATTTAGAAAAAATTTTGTTAGAGCATACAATCCAACAATCTAAAAGATTATATGGATATCATAAAGAGTTAGCACTTTTTGATAATACACATTTATCATTTTTAGGAGCTAATTTAGTAGCAGAAAAATTAAATTTAGAAATAAAAAAGGCATTAATTAAAGGAGAAAAATGAATGAGAATTTATTAAAAAATATTGAATTAGTAGCAAATAAATTGTTAGATTTACAGGACTTTGAAGATGCAGGATTTGAATATAAAGGAAAAGATGATCAAGCAATTGGACTTTATCCACGAGATTTTGGTATGGGATTTTGGGATTGGCCGCAAGGAGTAGGACTTTATGGTTTATACAAATTTGATAATGAACAAAATCAAAAGAAATATGAAGAATATATAAAAAATTGGTATGAGAGTTTTAAACAAAATGAAGTTATTAAAAATGTAAACACTTGTGCTCCTATGCTAACAATTGCTAAATTAGTTGAGGCCAATCCAGAATATGAAGCAATTGTTAAAGAGTGGGCCCATTGGGTAATGTATGAATTACCACGAGCTAATGAAGGAACGATTCAACATGTAACTTCTAATTTTGCTGGAGATGGAATTAGATTAAATGAAGGAGAAGTTTGGATTGATACAATCTTTATGACTGTTTTATTTTTAAATCAAGTAGGTTTAAAAACTAATAACCATGAAATGAGTGCTGAAGCTGATTTTCAAATTTTACAACATATAAAACTATTATTTAATAATCAAGATCATTTATTTTATCATGGCTATACTTTTAATGAAAATAATAATTTTGGAAATATTTATTGGTGCCGTGGAAATTCTTGGTTTACAGTAGCAATGGTCGAATATTTAGAACAATTACCAAAGGAAAAAGTTGTTATGAAACGCTTTATTTTAAATGCCTTAACAAATCAAGTTGAAAAATTATTTACATTACAACATGCCAGTGGTTTATGGCATACAGTATTAGATGATGATACTTCATATTTAGAAACTTCAGGATCAGCAGCAATTTTAGCTGGTGTCTTAAAAGGAATTCGTTTAGGTTATATTGATCAAAAATATTTAGAAAATGCTAAAAAAGGAATAGAAGCTTTAATAGATAATATTGATGAAACAGGAGTAGTACAAAACGTATCAGGTGGAACAGGTATTGGAATGGATAAAGACCATTATAAAAATATTGTAATTGGACCAATGGCTTATGGACAATCTTTAACTTTAATTGCTCTTACTGAAGCTTTGAATCACTTTTAAAATTAAAGATAGGGGATATAATCATGAAAGATATGGAATTTTTTATTAAAGAAGCAGAAAGTTATCAAGTAAAATTTGATTTATTACAAGATATAAACTATGAAGTAGGTGCTAGATATCAAGAGGTAACCCAAGATTTTCCTAGACATACTCATGATTATATTGAATTTGTTTATATGGTGCAAGGTAGGTCTGTACAAATTATTAATGATCAAAAAAGAACTTTAAAAAAAGGCGAAATGGTTATTATTCCTAAAGGAGAATACCATGAAAATATAAAAGCTACTGAAGATGATATAGTTTTAAATATTTTTATAACTAATAGATTTTTAAATTCACTAATTATCAAAAGTGGTTTTGATAATTTATTAATAAATTTTAAACATGCGTTAGAACATAAAAAGATTAATAAAGTTTTTAATTTTAAATTAGAACAAAAAATTTTAAATGTATTAAATAAAATTAATACGTATGTAGAGAGTAAAGAAGAATTTTATTTAAGTTTATATAATATGATTTTAGAATGGTTATTAGAATTTATTTTTTATTTAAAAAAAGAAAAAATAATAAATATTAAAGAAAATAGCAATTTTAATTTAATGACTTATATTATTAAAAATTTAAAAACCGCTTCTTTAAAGGAATTTTCAGATTTAAATTATCGTTCAAGTTCATCAATGTCTTTAAAAATAAAAAATGAATATAAAATGAGTTTTATGGAAATTGTTCATAAAGTTCGTTTAGATAAATTTGTTAAATTAATAACCGTTGATAACCAGTCAATTACTGAATCAATGTACGAGGTAGGATATCAAAATAAAACTTATTTTTATAAAATATTTAAAGATGAGTTTAAAATGACCCCTCACGATTTTATTGTTAAATATACTAAGATAAAAAAAGCTTAAACAATAATAAAGTTAACTTAATAAACTAAAGATTAAAAGAAGGAGTATTATGAATGGAAAGAATGTTTGGTATGTTCCAGATGGATACATTACCTCAAAAAGTGTAGGAGAATATCTGTCACATGAAACAATTAGTGTAATAAATGATAATAACCAAGATGCCAATATTAAAATAACTTTATTTTTTGAAAATCAAGAACCTTTAGCTAATTTTATGGTAACTTGTCCAGCATATCGGGGAAACCATATAAGATTAGATAAAATTAAAAACCAAGATGGAATTTTAATACCTCGAGATACTTGTTATGCCCTTAAAATTGAAAGTAATGTTCCAATTATTTGTCAACATTCACGCTTAAATACTTGTCAAAGTGAATATACTTTAATGAGTACAATAGCTTATTAAAGAATGGAGATAAAATGAATTATATTACGATTGATTTAGGAGCAACAAGTGGAAGAGTTATTTTAGTTAAAACTAATGAGCAAAAAGAAGCAACATTTGAAGTTATTAGAAGATTTTCAACTAAATTTAGTGAAGATGAATTAGGAAATTATATTTGGCCAATAGAGTCTATCTTTGAAAATATTAAACAAGGTCTAAAAAAAGTAAATCATTTACCAATTCAAAGTATTGGAATTGATTCTTGGGCAGTTGATTTTTTATTAGTTAATGAACAAGAAAATACTACATCTCAAGCAGTGAGTTATCGTGATAAGCGAACTAATAAAGTTAAACTTTTACCAAAAGATTTTTTTGGAGAGGAAAAACTTTATCAAAAAAATGGAATCTTTCCGCATCAGTTTAATACAATTAATCAGTTAGCTTATTTGAATGAACAAGGTTATGATTTTACTAACCAAAAGTTATTATTAATTCCTGATTATTTAAACTATTTATTAACTGGAAAGATGTATTTAGAATATACTAATATGACAACAACAAATATGTTAAATGAAAAAACTAAAGAACTTGATACTGATATTTTACAATTTTTAAATATGGATACCTCTAACTATCCTAAAAGTGTTCAACCTACTAATGTTTGTGGACAATTAACAAAAGTGTTAAAACAAGAATTAGGTTTTAAAGAAGACATTAATGTTATTAACATTGCTTCACATGATACAGCTTCAGCTTTTTTATGTGGAAGTGCACAAAAAGATTCAGTGATTTTAGTGTCTGGAACTTGGTCATTATTAGGAATAAATACCCCTGTTTTACATAATGATAAAGAATTTTTAACCTTGAATTTTTCAAATGAAGGTGGTTATAAAGACCAATATCGTTTATTAAAAAATGTAATGGGAATGTGGGTTTTTGAATCAGTATGTAAAGAATTTGACTGCTATGATTATAGTCAAATAATTGAAGATGTCCAAAGGTTACGTGATTTTGATTACTTAATTAATTTAGATGAAGCCATATTTTTAAACCCAGTTTCTATGAAAAGTATCATTCAAGAAAAATGTCAAAAATTAGGCTATAAAGTTCCGCAAACTCAAGCGGAGTTTGCTAAGATTATTTTTCACAGTTTAGCTAAAATATATAGTGATAATATTTTAAATTTAGAAAGCTTAGTAAATAAAAAGTTTCAAAGTATTTATTTATTAGGTGGTGGAAGTCAAAATGAATATTTAAATGAATTAATAACTAAATACACTAATTTAGAATTGACTAAAGGGCCAATTGAAGCCTCAGCGTTTGGAAATTTTTTAATTCAAGCACTAACAAGTCAAGAAATTACTAATCTAAATGAAATTAAATATTATAAATAATTTCAACTACTACATAATCAAATTAAAGGAGAAAAATGAAAAATTTAAATGAAGCATATAAATATGCACAAGATTATTACCAAAAAAGAGGTGTAGACACCGAACAAGCAATGAAAAAAATGCAAGATATTAGTATTTCACTTCATTGTTGGCAAACGGATGATATTGAAGGTTTTGAACTAAGTGAAAATCTAGGAGGAGGAGGAATTTTATCAACAGGTAATTTTCCAGGAAAAGCTCGTAATATTGACGAAGTTAAGCAAGATTTATCTTTTGTATTTTCAACTCTACCAGGACAACATCGCTTAAACTTACATGCAATTTATGGAGACTTTAAACAAAAAGTTGAAAGAAATGAAATAAGTAAAGAGAACTTTACAACGTGGGTAGATTTTGCTAAACAAGAAAATATTGCTTTGGATTTCAATCCAACTTTATTTGCCCATGAAAAAGCCCAAGATGGTTTAACATTAGCTTCACCTAAAAAAGAAATTCGTGATTTTTGGATTGAACATTGTAAAAAATCACGTGAAATTGCTAATTACTTTGGTGAAGAATTAAATACAAAAGCTTTATGTAACATTTGGATACCTGATGGTCTTAAAGATGTTCCAGCTGATCGAATGGGGCCGAGAAAACGTTTGAAATCTGCTTTGGATGAAATTTTAAACGCTGACTTAAAATTTGTTGATGATAGTGTAGAAAGTAAATTATTTGGAATTGCTAGTGAATCATATGTTGTCGGATCACATGATTTTTATATGAATTATACAGCTAATTCTAAGGCAATTCCGCTATTAGATATGGGACATTATCATCCAACTGAAAATGTGAGTGATAAATTAAGTGCAGCTGGAATGTTTAATGACAAAATAGCACTTCATTTAAGTAGACCAGTACGTTGGGATAGTGATCATGTAATTGCTTTAAATGAAGAAGTTATGGAAGTAGCTAAAGAATTAGTACGAAATAATCAAATTAAAGATACTTATATTGGCTTAGACTTTTTTGATGCTACAATAAATCGTATTAATGGTTATGTAATTGGAACAAGAAATGTTTTAAAAGCATTTTTATTTGCTAATTTATTTGATCATGAAAGTTTAAAAAAAGCCCAAGATAATTTTGATTTTACTACTTTAATAACAGAATTTGAATTAGCTAAATCTAGTCCATTTTCAATTGTTTGGGATAAATATTGTTTAGCTAATAATATTGTTTTAGATAATGATTTAGCAGAGCATTTAGCAAAATATACACAAAAAAATATAAATAAAAGGGGATAACATGGACATTATAACAGAATTTAAAAAGATAACAGCTTTAGGATATTCAAAAGGATGGCATGAATTAAATGGTGGTAATTTAAGTTATCGTTTAACTGAACAAGAAGTTAAGGATTTAAAACATTTATTTAATGATAATCAAGAATTTATTCAAATGGATATTACAGCTAAAAATTTAGCAGGAGAATATTTTATTGTAACTGGAAGTGGTAAATTTTTAAAAAATATTCAAGATAATTTTGAAAAAAATTCAGGAATTATTGTCTTAGATGAAACAGGTTCAAAATATAAAGTAGTTTATGGATTGGAAGATGCTAAACCGACAAGTGAATTACCATCACATTTATTAAATCATAGTGTAAAATATGATAAAACAAATGGACAACATCGTACAATTTACCACGCTCATACAACAAATACATTAGCACTTACTTTTGTTTTGCCTTTAGAAGATAAAGCGTTTTCTAAAGCTTTATGGCAAATGGCAACAGAAGATGCTGTTGTCTTTCCTGAAGGAGTAGGAGTAGTTGAGTGGATGGTACCGGGTGGAAAAGAAATAGCTAATGCTACATCCAAATTAATGGAAACATATAATGTAGCAATTTGGGCACATCATGGATGTTTTGTCTCAGGAGCAAGTTTAGATCAGGCTTTTGGATTAATGGAAACAGTTGAAAAAGCTGCATCAGTTTATGTAAAAGTTGCTTCAATGGGAGGAAGTAAACAAACAATAACAGATGAAATGTTACAACAATTACAAGCTCCATTTAATATTAAATTAAATGAAAAATTTATTGATTAAATATTAAGACTTAAACAAAAATTATTTTTGTTTAAGTTTTTTTTATGAAATAGCTAAAAGATAGAATAAATTAGTAGATTTAAAGAAAATTTATGCAAATTAAAGGAAAAAATAAAAACTTTTTTCATAATATAGTATAATTTATACAGCACAATAAGATATTATAAAGGAGTAGTTATGAAATTTTTTTTAGATACAGCTAATATTGAAGAGATAAAAAAAGCAAATGATATGGGGGTTATTTGTGGAGTTACAACTAATCCGTCAATTATTGCCAAAGAAGGACGAGATTTTAAAGAAGTTATTACAGAAATTACTAATATTGTTGATGGACCAATAAGTGGAGAAGTTAAAGCAACAACAGTAGATGCTAAAACAATGATTGAAGAAGGAAGAGAAATTGCTAAAATTCATCCAAATATGGTAATTAAATTACCAACAACAACCGAAGGTTTAAAAGCTTGTAAAGTATTAAGTAGTGAAGGAATTAAAACTAATTTAACGTTAATTTTTAATATTCCGCAAGCTTTATTAGCAGCCAAAGCAGGAGCTAGTTATGTTTCACCATTTATTGGAAGAATTGATGATATTTCAATGGATGGAATGCAATTAGTTCAAGATATTACTAAAATCTTTAAAACATATGGGCTAAAAACTGAAATAATTGCTGCATCAGTTCGTAATTCCATTCATGTAATTGAATGTGCTAAAGCAGGAGCTGATATTGTAACTTTACCATATGCTGTAATCGAACAAATGATGAAGCATCCATTAACTGAGCAAGGAATTGAAAAATTTCAAGCAGATTATTTAAAAGTATTTGGAGAATAAAAAAGACAATTTAAGATAAATTGGCTAATAAATAATAAAACAAGTTAGTTTTATTATTTATTTTTGTATATATTAGTAAAAAAGTAAAAAAATATTTTTAATTTGCTATAATTTTACTTAAATATTAAAAAACTAAAATCTACATATGAAACCTATTCAAATGATTAGTTAAGTAAAACAGTTCAAGAAAGGAAAGTATGATTAAAAAGATTTTTAAAATTAGCCTTGGGATTTTAATAAGCTTTTTACTAATAATTATAGGAATTTTATTATTAGAAAATATTGAGGCATTTCATGGACAATTACAAAATAAAAAAGTGTATGATCCTGATAAAATTCCTCAAGAACAAACAGTCTTATTTTTAGGAGATTCTATTACTAACGGTTACATGTCTAAAGGAGGTCTTGATACAGAATTTCAAGGATATCGTGGAGTAGTAAGTGAAGCACTAAAAGCTCAAGGAGGAACAACTTATAACTTTGCGATAGGAGGTTATAAAGTAGCTGATGTTCAAGATGAAATAACTAATAATTTGACTATAAGTGATGTTAATAAATTAATTTTAGAACATACAGGAGATGAACAATTAAAAGAAGTATATCCCTTAGATGTACAACAAAATATTGCAATTCAAGAAGCTATCCAACAAGCTGATAGCATTGTTATTACAATTGGAGCCAATGATATTATTGAAAAAATTTTAACGTTTGATGAAGATGGAACAATGCATATTGATTTAAAAAATATTAATGAAAAGTTTAAAGAGATTAGAAATAATAAATTACAATTATATACCACAATTCATGAACTAAATCCTGAAGTGAAAATTTATGATGTAGGTATTTATTTTGCTTATCCGCATCAAAGTGATTTATTTATGCGGATAGCTTATCCCTTATTAATGTATGCTGAACATGTAATTTTTATTAATGATAAATCTTTAAATGTGCAAAAAGTTACTATAAGAGATAATATGCAAGATAAAATTAAAGAATATGTAGATAATCCAAAAGATGTTCATCCAAGTGAAGCAGGACATAAAGTTATTGCTAATGAAGTATTAAAAGCTTTAGAAAGCTAGTAAAAGGTTAATAAACATTAAGTAAAAGTAAACTGCTAATTAAAGGGATAAGTAGTTGTTTACTTTTACTTTTTAAATAATAAAAGTTAAATTTTATATACATTTTAAGTTTTTTATGTTATAATACTTCAAGTACCTAGGGGCTTAGTTAAATGGTATAACTTCGGTCTCCAAAACCGCCGTTGTGGGTTCGATTCCTACAGCCCCTGCCATTAAAAGAAATTAAAGTTATAAAATCTATTATTTGTTCTTAGATTCTATAATTTTAGTTTCTTTTTTAGTTTAAAAAGCTGTTACTATTACCTAAAAATAAGGAAGATAAATTTATTTTTTATTTAAGTTTATATTGTAAATTTTCTGTTATTTAACTTGAAGATTAATTTTTAAAATTTATTATAGTTTTTATATAATAGTCTAAATAATATCTTAAAAAAATGTTATAATATAGATATAAATATATTTGGGAGGTATTATGAAAGTAAGAATAATTGGGAAAAATATTGAGGTTACAGAGGCTATCAAAAATGCTGTGGAAGAACAATTACAAATTTTGGATAAATATTTTGTGGATAAAGAATTACAAGCAGATGTAGTTGTAAGAACCTATAAAGTAGGGCAAAAAATAGAGATAACAGTAAATATGGATAAAGATCATACTTTAAGACAAGAAGAAGTACAAGATGATTTATATGATGCAATAACATTGGCTGTTAAAAAAATGGAAAGACAAGTTAGAAAATTTAAAAATAGATTAGTAGAGTTTAATAATAAAAAAGAAATAATTGGCATGTTTTTAGAACAAGATATTGTAGAAGATATACCTAAAATAACTAAAAGAAAACAACTAGATGATAATAAACTTATGACTGAAGCTGAAGCAATTTTACAATTTGAATTAGTAGGACATGATTTCTTTATTTTTGAAGATGCTAATACAGAAATAACTAAAGTATTATATAAAAGAAAAGATCAAGAATATGGAATAATCGAATTAACATAAATTAAAAAATAAAAAAGGATTTGGTGAGCCAAATCTTTTTTTATTATGTAAAGGAGGATAAGTGACTAAGAAGGCAATACCAATAGGAATAGAAGATTATCAAGATTTAGTAAATAATAAATATTTATATGTTGACAAGACCTTGTTAATTCAAGAAATTATTGATAATGGCGAAAAAGTATTATTTTTACCACGACCACGCCGTTTTGGGAAAACTTTAAACTTATCGATGTTACGTTATTTTTTTGATATCAAATTAGATACTAAAGAGTTGTTTAAAAATTCTAAATTATTCCAAACAAAAGATAATATTAAATATTATAAGTATTTAAATAAATATCCGGTAATTAATATTAATTTAAAAGGTTTAGAAGCCAAGACTTATGAAGAAATGATTGAACGTTTAAAGTTAAAAATTAGAGACTTGATTTTACAAAATCAGCAAATATTAGATGAGAATAAAATATTATTAAGTGATTGGGATATTTTAAATAAAATTAAAAGCGGAAACTTTGGAGAATTAGAAGTAACTGTTTCTTTAAAAGCATTATCTAGTGCTCTATTTACTTATTATGGACAAAAATGTATTATGTTAATTGATGAATATGATAATATTGTATCTTATGCGTATGAACAAGGTTATTATGAACAAGTGATAACGCTATACCGTAATCTATTTGGTGAAGCGTTAAAGACAAACGAAGCTTTAGAAATAGGAGTAATGACTGGTATTTTACGAATTTCCAAAGAAAATTTATTTTCTGGATTAAATAATTTAAAAGTAAGAACAATATTAGAAGAAGATTATGCAACTTACTTTGGATTTATAGAAGCTGAAGTAGAATGTTTATTACAAAGCGTTCAAATGGAAGATAAATTTCTAGAAGTAAAGCAATGGTATAATGGTTACAATTTTAGTAACAATATTATTTATAATCCGTGGAGTGTATTAAACTTTATAGCTAATAAAGGAAAAGCCGAAGCTTACTGGTTAAATACTTCATCAAATATTATATTATATAATATTTTAAAAAATCATACGATTGATGGACCAGTTTTTAAAAAAATTGAACAATTAACAGTAGGGAAAAAAATAGCAGAAGAAATCCAAACAAATATAACCTATTCTAAATTAGAAGCTGATGTAAACTTATGGTCAATTTTATTATTAAGTGGATACTTAAAAGTAGTAAAAAAAATTGATCGAGATTACTACGAACTAGCAATACCAAATGAAGAAGTAAAAGAAATTTATAAAAAGACAATTAGAAATTATTTTATGGAAAATTATGAAGTAACTAATTCAACGCTAAGAAGTGTGTATCGAGGATTCATAATAAATGATATAAGGATGATTAAACAAGGAATAGAAGAAGTCTTACAAAATATGTCAGTTAGAGATAAACGAGAAGACTTTTACCATGGCGTGATGTTAACTTTATTATCAACAGCAACCAATCATCAAGTCTTATCTAATGTGGAGAGTGGTAAAGGTTATTTAGACTTATGTTTATATCCCATACATAATAGTGAATTAGGAATTATCATCGAACTTAAACGAGCGAAAGAAAGTAAAGACATTGCTAAGTTGATTAAGGTTGGTGTTAATCAAATAGAAGCCAAAGAATATGAAACTTTACTAAAGGGTAGTCAAGCCCAAGAAATTCATAAATATATTATGGTATTTCATGATAAAGAAGTAGTAATTAAACAATTATAAATAATATTAAGTTAAGGAGGTTAAATGACTAAAAAAGTTATTCCAATAGGAATAGAAGATTATCAAGATTTAGTAAATAACAAATATTTATATGTTGATAAGACTTTATTGATTAAAGAAATTATTGATAATGGCGAAAAAGTATTATTTTTACCACGACCACGCCGTTTTGGGAAAACTTTAAACTTATCAATGTTACGTTATTTTTTTGATATCAAATTAGATACTAAAGAGTTGTTTAAAAATTCTAAATTATTCCAAACCAAAGATAGCGTTAAATATTATAAGTATTTAAATAAATATCCGGTAATTAATATTAATTTAAAAGGTTTAGAAGCCAAGACTTATGAAGAAATGATTGAAAAATTAAAAATCAAACTATCATTTATTAGTCGAGAATATTTATATTTATTACAAGAAGATATTTTGGAATTAGATAAAGATTTTATTCAAAGAGGAATAAATAATGAATTGACAGTGGAAGAAGTAACTTCTTATTTAAAAAGGTTATCAATAATATTACAAAAATATTATGGACAAAAATGTATTATGTTAATTGATGAATATGATAATATTGTTTCTTATGCGTATGAACAAGGTTATTATGAACAAGTGATAACGCTATATCGTAATCTATTTGGTGAAGCGTTAAAGACAAACGAAGCTTTAGAAATAGGAGTAATGACTGGTATTTTACGAATCTCTAAAGAAAATTTGTTTTCTGGATTGAACAATTTAACAGTTAGAACAATACTAGAAGAAGATTATGCCACTTACTTTGGATTTACAGAAGATGAAGTAGAATGTTTATTACAAAATGTTCAAATGGAAGATAAATTCCCAGAAGTAAAACAGTGGTATAATGGTTATAATTTTAGTAATAATATTATTTATAATCCGTGGAGTGTGTTAAATTTTATAAAAAATAAAGGAAAAGCCGAAGCTTACTGGTTAAATACTTCATCAAATATTATGTTATATAACATTTTAAAAAGTCAAAAAATAGATGGTGAAGTATTTGAAGAAGTAAAAGAATTAATTAAGGGTAATACAGTTTATAAGACAATAAATACAGCAATTGTCTATTCTAAAGTAAATGAAGTTGATAATTTATGGACAATCTTATTATTAAGTGGGTATTTAAAAATTGTCAATAAAGTAGGACGAGAATTTTATGAATTAGCAATACCAAATGAAGAAGTAAAAGAGATTTATCAAAAGACTATTATTAACTATTTCAAAGAACAATATGCAATAAATACTTCAATCTTTGAACAGATACATTTAGGATTAATAACTAATAATTTAAAAATGATAAAAACTAATATTGACAAAGTTTTACAAAATATGTCAGTTAGAGATAAGCGTGAAGACTTTTATCATGGCGTGATGTTAGCTTTATTATCAACAGCAACCAATCATCAAGTGTTATCTAATGTGGAGAGTGGTAAGAGTTATTTAGACTTATGTTTATATCCTATACATAATAGTGAATTAGGAATTATCATTGAACTTAAACGAGCTAAAGAGAGTAAAGATATTGATAACTTGATTAAGATTGGTGTTAATCAAATAGAAGCTCAAGAATATGAAACTTTATTAAAAAGTAGTCAAGCTCAAGAAATCCGTAAATATATTATGGTATTTTATGATAAAGAAGTAGTAATTAAACAAATAAAAAAATAGAAAGAAGAAGTATATGGAAAATATAAATGAAATTGATGTTAGTCTATTAAATAAAATAGCACCGAAGATAGTAGAAGAAGCTCAAAAATTAAATATTACAATTAATACTAATATGATGGACATCGAAGAAGAAGAAGAAAATAATGAAGCTTATGAGCTTTACACTACATCAATGATTGAAGATGTAGAAGACACTTATTATCAAATAGTTGATTGTGCTATTAAAAATAAACAACTGATAAGTTTTAGTGGTCATTATACTTGTGAACATAGCAAACAAGAATATTTTTGTAAACATATTATAGACGAAGTAGCTAAAGAAAAAGTTTTAATAGATAATTTAGTGGAATTAAAAGAAGTTAAACATAAAGTTTTAATATTTTCTCAGTGTGTAAGTAATTTTGAAAATTTAGAAAAAACTTTGCCCAAAAACAGAATTATATCGTACAAAATAACGGGAGCAGTTAATAAATCTCAAAGATATATGTTAGTAGATAAATTTAATAAGATGAGACTGATGTCATGTTGATTAGTTTAAAAACGGGAGGGACCGGTCTTAATATAATTGGAGCAAAGACAGTTATTCACTATGATTTATGGTGGATGTAGCAGTGGAAAATCAAGCGACTGACCGAGCACATTGAATTGGTCAAAAAAGTAAAGTTTTAGTATTAAAAATGACTTGTAAAAATACAATCGAAGAAAAAATAATAAAAATTCAAGAAAGTAAAAAATCTTTAGCGAATGATATTTTAAGTGGTGATAATGTACAACTATCTAAAATGAATAAAGAAGATTTTTTAAGTTTATTTGATTAAAGAAAAAATAGGAGTAAAAAATGAACAAAGTAATAATAGTTGGTGGAGGACATGCCGGGATTGAAGCAGCTAATGCGGTAGGGAAAATGGGAGTACAGGCTTTATTAATTACAACAACCAAACAAACGATTGGTATGACACCATGTAATCCATCAATAGGTGGACCTGCTAAAGGTAATGTTGTTGTGGAAATTGATGCGATGGGAGGTTTGATGGGTCAAATAGCTGATCAGACGATGATACAAATTAAAAAGTTAAATCGTTCCAAAGGTCCAGCAGTCCAAGCAATAAGAGCCCAAATTGATAAAGATAAGTATCCGCAAATGGCTCTTAAAATGTTAGAAGTTAATGAAAACATTACAATAATTGAAGATATGGTAGAAAGTTTACTAATTGAAAATAATAAGATTAAGGGAGTAAAAGGACAACACCAAGAATATTACGCTTCCCAAGTTATTTTAACAACAGGAACATATATGAAGTCAGCAATTATCAAAGGACATGAAAAAATATCATCAGGTCCTAATGGATTGCCAACGTCTTCAAAATTATCAGATAATCTTAAAGAATTAGGTTTTGGAATGTTTCGTTTAAAAACAGGAACTCCAGCACGAGTTAAAAGAGATTCACTAGACTTTTCACAAGCAGAATTAGCCCCAGGAGATCAAGAAGAAATTAGATTTTCACATTTTCATGATTATAAATTTGATTATCAAAATCAAGAAAATTGTTATTTAATTTATACTAATGAAAAAACACACCAAGTTATTTTAAATAACTTAGATAAAGGACCGATTGATACAGGTTTAATTGAAGGAGTAGGTGCTAGATATTGTCCTTCGATTGAAGATAAATTGTTACGATTTTCAGATAAACCTCGCCATCAATTATTTTTAGAACCAGAAGGACGAGCTTCACAAAGTATTTATGTCCAAGGATTTTCTACTTCAATGCCTGATAATATTCAGGAGCAAATGTTAAAAACTTTACCTGGGTTTGATAAAGTAGAAGTTTTAAAATATGGTTATGCAATTGAATATGAAGCTATTTTTCCTGAACAATTAAAAACAACCTTGGAAACAAAAAAAATAAAAGGTTTATTTACTGCTGGACAAGTTAATGGAACAAGTGGTTATGAAGAAGCAGCAGGTCAAGGGATTATTGCTGGAATAAATGCTGCTTTAAATGTCCAAGGAAAAGAACCGTTTACTTTATCACGAGCTAATTCATATATTGGATTAATGATTGATGATTTAGTAACTAAAGGGACAAAAGAACCATATCGTTTATTAACTTCACGTTCTGAATATCGACTTTTTTTAAGAAATGATAACGCTGACAGTCGTTTAACTACTAAAGCTTATAATCTAGGAATGATTAATGAGGTAGAATATCAACAATATCAAAAGTTAGAACAAAAAGTAGATAAATTACTAAAATTTTCCCAAGAATATAATGTATCGCCCAAGGAAATAACCGAGGAAATAGCAATTAGTCTACAAACCGAGCCTTTACAACATGGTTTGAAATTAATTGACTTTCTTAAACGACCTAATATTAAGTTTGAAGATATAGCACAGTATCTTGAATTACCAGTTAATGATCTTCAAGTATTTGAAAAAGCACAAATTGAAATTAAATATGAAGGTTATCTTAAAAAAGTTAAATTAGAAATAGAAAAATTTCAAAACAATGAAACTAAGAAAATTCCGGAAGATTTAAATTATAATAATGTTGAACATTTAGCTTTAGAAGCGCGAGAAAAATTATTAAAAATTAAACCTGAAACTTTAGGACAAGCAAGTAGAATATCCGGAATAAATCCAGCTGATATTTCTATTTTATTAATGTATTTAAAAAGTGGTAAATATCAAGCAAGTAAAAAACAAGAGGAGTTAGTATGAAAAAAATATTAGTAATTGGTGGAGCAGGATATGTAGGTTCACACCAAGTTAAATTATTATGTAATCAAAATTATGAAGTAGTAGTATTAGATAACTTAAATACAGGTTATGAACAAGCAATTGATAAACGAGCTAAATTTATTAAAGGAGATATTAAAGACTTTAAGTTATTATGTAAAATCTTTGAAGAAGAACAAATTGAAGCGGTAATGCACTTTGCCGCTTTATCATTAGTAGGAGTTAGTGTTAATGAACCGTTAAATTATTATGATAACAATGTTTATGGAATGCAAGTGTTGTTACAAGCAATGGTAAAACAAGCTATTAAATATATTATCTTTTCTTCAACAGCAGCTACATATGGTGAACATGAACAAATGCCAATTACTGAAGAATATTTAACAAATCCAACCAATCCTTATGGAGAAACTAAATTAGCGATGGAAAAAATGATCAAATGGACTGCCAAAGCTCATGGTCTTAAATATGTATCCTTACGCTACTTTAATGTAGCTGGAGACGATGAAAGTGGTGAAATTGGAGAAGCACATAATCCAGAAACCCATTTAATACCATTAGTTTTACAAGCAGCAATTAATGATAAACCAATAAAAATATTTGGTAATGATTATCCAACAGAAGATGGAACATGTATTCGTGATTATATTCATGTAACTGATTTAGTAAATGCTCATATATTAGCACTTGAAGGATTATTTTCTGGAAACTCAAGTGATATCTACAATTTAGGATATGGTCATGGTTTCTCAGTTCATGAAATAATTAATACAGCGGAAAAAGTAATCGGAAAAATTATTAAAAAAGAACTTCATCCTCGTAGAGCAGGAGATCCAGCTAAATTAATAGCTGCTAATGATAAAATCATTAAAGCTTTAGGTTGGAAACCACAATTTGATGATATTGAAGTTATTATAAGTTCAGCATATAAATGGCATAAAAATAATCCTACTGGATACAAAAAATAACAAGAAAAGGAGGCAAGTGGAAACTAAAAAAATAGAATATAAAGAAAAAGTTGCTAATAATAAAAATAATATTTAAAAGAAATAATAGGATTTTTAAATACAGCGGGTGGAGAACTATTTTAAATACGATTAAAGATAATATTATATCTTCACCAATTGAATATTTAACATTAAATATTCAAAAGAATAAAACAATATTTAGGGAATAATATAGAATTAACTAAGATTAGAAAGTCTAATCGAGGAATTAAATTACCATCTAATGAAATTTTATTATTAGGATAATTATTGCTGATGAAAATAGTAATTTTATTCCAGTAGCTAAATTTCAAGGGAATTATAAAACAGATAAGTTAATTTCAAATATGAATTTTGGAGAAAAGCCATTATCTGAGTTATTTGAAGAAGTTTATCAAAAATTAGAAGCGGAAAATGAAATTATAACAACTTTTAAAGGAGCTAAAAGAATAGATAATTTTAAGTATGAGCTGGAAGTTGTTCGAGAAGCATTAATTAATGCTTTTGTACATAATGATTATTCAAACTATCAATATCCGCAAATTCATAATAAGATTGAAATAATATCTTCTGGTGGATTACCACAAGGACAAACCAAAAGTGGATTCAAACTAGGAATATCTAAACCACAAAATAAAGAAATTGTAGATATTTTTAGAGATTTTGGTATTACAGAATCTTTAGGGATAGGTATACCCAAAATAGTAGCCAAATATAAAGAAGATATCTTGACAATAATAGATGATGTTTTGATAGTAGAAATTCCTTTTGTTAATAGTAAAAGTAATATAAAAGAAAATGAAAACGACATAAATAAAATAACAATTAAAGAATTTGTTAATAGTAAAAGTAATATAAAAGAAAATGAAAACGACATAAATAAAATAACAATTAAAGAAAAGGTTATTTTAGAATATTTAAATTAAAAACAAGAAGTAATTTCAGCTGATATTATTTCTCAAGAGTTTAAGGTTACTAAAAAAACAGCACAACGACATTTACAAAGTTTATATTTAAAAAATTATTTAATAAAAGAAAACTCGAAAAAATATTTATTCATTAAAAAGAAAAAGTAATAACAAGTAAAATATAATATGTTAGAATATAAGTAACAAATAAAAAGGAGAAGAAATGTTATATAAAGTAATTAAATCAAATGAGGCACTTGTAGTATCAGGAAAAGGAACAGGGACGGATGGATATCGAATAAAACGAGGTGGAGCAACATTTGTTGTACCATTTTTACAAAAATCACAAAAAATGAGTCTAGAACCATTTGTAGTAGAAATAAACTTAGAAGGGGCATTATCAAAAGAAAATATTCGTGTTAGTGTACCTTCAACATTTACTTTAGCAGTTGATGATACAATGGAAGGATTAAAAATAGCTGCAAGAAGAATCATTGATTTAAATGATAAAGCTTTAACAGAACAATCAAATGATATTATAACTGGACAATTAAGAGCAGTAATTGCTTCTTTAGAAATTGAAGAAATAAATTCAGATCGTGAGAAATTTGAGTCATTAATTGAACAAAATGTTTCAACAGAGTTAGCGAAATTAGGATTATCATTAATAAATGTTAATATTAGAGATATTGAAGATGATAGTGGATATATTGAAGCTATTGGACAAAAAGCTGAAGCCGAAGCCAAACAACAAGCAAATATTGATAAAGCTAATGCTGAAAAAACCGAAACAATTGGAGTAGCTACAGCAGAAAAAGAATCAAATATTCGAACAAAAGAATTAACAAAAGAACAAATAGAAAGAGAAACACAAATTGAAAGAGAGCAAATAGAAGCTCAAAAAGAAAATAAAATTGCAACTTCAGAAGCTAATAAAGAAATTGAAATTAAAAATACCCAATTTAAAAAAGAAGAGGAAATAGCAAAATTAAATGCTAAAATTGAAGTGGCTAACAAATCAAAAGATGAAGAATTAGCATCTAAACGAGCAAAAGAAGTTGTAAATGAAGAAATTGAAAAAGAAAAAGCAATTATTAAAGCCGAAACAGAAGCTCAAAAAATTATAAAAGAAGCCGAAGCACAAGCACAAAGTATTAAGATGTCAGCCGAAGCTGAATCAGAAAAAATTGAAAAAGTAGCAAATGCCAAAGCAGAAGGATATAAAAAATTAGTGAATGCTGTAGGAAAAGATAATATTTCATCAGTATTAATGATTGAAAAAATTGAAGAAATTAGTAAAATAAATGCTGAAGCTCTAAAAAGTATTAAAATTGATAAAATTACAGTTTGGGATAATGGAAAAGATAATGCTAATGGGAAAAGTGGTTTAGCAGGATTTGTTGATAATTTTGCTGGTTCAATACCAGTAATGCATGATATTGCGGAAAATGCTGGAGTAAAACTACCTAATTATTTAGGAGAAGCAGTAGAAGAAGAAAAAGAAACTGGTTCAGTTAAAAAAAATATCGTAAATAATGTTGCTCAAAAAGTTAATGAGGCAGTAGTTAATGAAAACTAAAGATAAAATTATAAATATTATTATTTATTTATATTTAGTAATATCTTGGTATTTTATCAGTGATTTAAAATTAAATATTTACTTATCTATTTTAGCCTTAGGATTAGGACTATTTTTAATCACTAAAGTTAAATCACAATCAAAAGAATATGAACAAGTAAATGGTAAAAGAGCAACTTTAATGATTATATATATTTTAATGATTGGAATAATGTTTTTTATAAACAAATAATATTGAAAATAATTTAGAAAGAAGAGTAAATGAAACCAATTAGAGGAACTTATGATCTATATGATCAAGAAATGGCTATTCATAATTTAGTAATCGAAGAATTAAAAAAAATAGTAAAAAGATATAGTTTTACACAAATAAAAACTCCGATTTTTGAAGAAACTGAATTATTTAAACGCTCAACAGGTAATAGTAGTGATATAGTTCAAAAAGAAATGTATGAATTTGAAGATAAAGGGGGTCGAAGCATAACGTTAAGACCGGAGTTGACAGCAGGAGCAATTAGAGCCTTTTTAACTAACAAAATTTATGGTAAAAGACAAACACAGTATAAATATTTTTATTATGGAGAAGCTTTTCGATATGAACGCCCACAAAGTGGTCGTTTTCGTCAATTCTATCAATTTGGGGTAGAAATGTTACAAGAAAAAAGTGTTTATGCTGATGTAGAAATAATTTCATTAGCTAATAATATTATCAAACATTTTGGTTTGGAGCAAAAAGTAACTTTAAAAGTTAATACTATTGGAAGTTCAAAGGAAAGAAAATTATATACAGAAATTTTACAAAATTATTTTGCCAAATATAAAGATGAATTATGTGAAGATTGTTTAACACGTTTAGAATTAAATCCGTTAAGAATTTTAGATTGTAAAATTGATGCTAATAAAGAAATAATTCAAAACGCCCCAAAGTTAAAAGAAGTTTTAGAAGATTCAACTTTAAAAAAATATGCCCATATTTTAACAATTTTAGATGATTTAAATATTGATTATGAAGAAGATGCTACCTTAGTAAGAGGATTAGATTATTATAATGATATAGTATTTGAATTTGTCTATCAAGATGAAGAAGGAGAATATACAATTATTGGTGGTGGAAGATATGATGGTTTAATTAATCAATTAGCCAACCAAGATGTACCAGCAATTGGCTTCGGAATTGGTGTTGAAAGATTAATTTATGCTAGTAAAAAAACAACACCTGAGATATTTGCTGATGTTGTTGATGAAGTAGAAATATTTTATATGCCACAAACAGAAAAAGCAATGCCAATTGTTTTAAAGTCTATGGATAACCTACGTCAATATGGATTCTTGTGTGAAACAAGTTATACTATAAGAAGTTTAAAAAGTTTATACAAAGAAGCCGAAAGTAAAAGAGCTATCTATGCAGTAGTCATTACGGAAGAAAATTTAGAAAATAATTTAGTAAAAATAAAGAATTTAGTTACAAAAGAGGAAGATGAAGTAGCTTTAAAAGATTTTGAAGAAGATTTAATTATAGAAGCCAAAAAACATTAAAAATAAGAAATAAAATATAAAAGACTTTATAATCTGAGCAATCCTTTTATAAAGTCTTAATTTTAATAATTATTAATATTAATTTAAAACTAGAATTTAGATGTTAATAAATAAATAAAAATAATGATAATTTTGCTATAACTTAAATGTTTTTAAATAAAAAGATTAAACAAATAAATATTTTTACTAGAAAAATAAAGGGATAATAAAATGAAAAAAAAATTATTGGTATAGTGATTATACTAATTATATGTTTAATAACATTATTATTAGTAAATAGTAATAAGAAAAGTTACCAAGCAATATAAGAAGGTTATATTAATTAATTAACTACTAAAAAAGAAGAACTTAAAGATAAAGAAAACTTAGTAATTATAATGAACTAAAAGCAGATTATAGTAATTTTAAAAAAGATAATAAATTTAATTTTTACAAAGCTTCATAGATAAAGAAATAAAGAAAATAGAAGATCAATCTCAATTAAATAAATATATTGAAAATTTAAATAAATTATCTGATAGAATAAATGAAGAAAAAGTATTAACAGACAAAGAAATCAAAACAAAAGAAGAAGAAATAGGTATAAGTATAATACTAGAATAAAAAATATTAAAAATGTAGAAAAAAAGTAGAAGAAAAAGAAACTATCGAATCGAGTACTTCAACAGGATCTGGTGAACTATCTTATCCCACTGATTATAAATCATGTATGCAATATCCAGGGGCTATAGTTTGGGAGATGGAGACAGCTAGTGGGTATATAGACGGATGTCAGAATCCAAATTATGATTGGTTCCCTGCTCCTGAGTATGATACTGGAGAAGATGATGGTGTAAATAATGGAGAATTTATGGATCCAATTAATTAATTGGTATATAGATATGAAATTTTTGCTAATGAAATTAATGATAGATACTAGAATTATGTATATATAGTTAGAAAAATTATATTACTTAATTTTAAGAAGTATAACTACTGATTAAAAAAATGCAGGAGAGAAAATGAAAGTAAAAGGTGATGGAATTGATTAATAAAAGATATAGTGGAGTAGATGGAGAAAAAAATTTAAGAATGGATTTAAAAATGGTAAATATAATGAAATATTTCCTCTTAATTTTTTTAGTAGCTACATTAGTAGATTCACAAGAAAATGTTATATCCGATTTAACAATAGACAATAAAACAGTATATTTTTTAAGTATTATACTGAGTATAGTGTCTATTTCACTTAATGTAATAGTCGATAAAATTAAGAATATGAATATCTTAAGGTTTTTAAATGCTATAATAATATTTATCAATATGTTAATAATTATATCAGGAGTTACTATGTTTATATTTCCATTATTGTTTGTTGCTCATATAGCATTAATATATATATATACTAAAAAAAGTAAAACAAGAGAAAAAATAACCGAAAAAATGAATAATAATAAAGCGATTAATTCATTGCCTAGAGCAGCTATTTTATTTAGTTTGTTTATAGTATCATCTATAAATGTATCTGTAGATTTTGAGATTTTCTTAATGTATCTGGGAATGGTAGTTGCAGAAATAGCATATTTAGATATAATAAATTTAAACGTTGATGCTTTAAAAAAATATAAATTAACTAAATATTACAAATAATAAACAATTAAAATTTTATATTTAATAGCATTTAGCATTAAGTATATATCTTATAAGATATATAAATTTATGAAGAAATTAAAAATATAAATATTATATATAAATTAGATCTATTATAATTATCAAAGTAATTCCGTAAAATAAGAAAGACACAAACAGTTAGCAATTTTTGCTATAATTTATTTGCTTTATGAATATTAGTTAAATCAGGAGGATTGAGTGAAAAAAATAATAATTGGAATAATGAGTTTAATTATATTAACAATTATTAGTACTGTATTTACATTTGGATTATTTAATGAATATAGATTAAACAGAGAAACGAAAGAATATCTTCGTAGCGAAGTGGTAATTCTTTTTGGTGGGCATAAACTTAATGGAAATCATTATCCAGATATTACAACAGCAATAGGTATGTATGAAGCATCTAGACTTGGAGTTATAGATGGAGATTTGTTTGAAGATTTACAAGGAAAGACAGCAAAAGAAATAGAAAAAATTTTGGTTCATAAAATAAGGAAACAAACTAAGGAAAGAGCTAAAGACCCAGCTAATAAAGGACTAGATCCTTTAGGTAAATGGCTGGATGAAGAGG
>JBKDZV010000126.1:0-2459 GCA_047971455.1 Mycoplasmatales bacterium
TGTATCAGACACATTAGACGTTCGACAGGGATCAATAGAAATAGAGATGGGTTCTTTAACTCCACTAGAATAAGATAATTGAATTGGACATTTTTTAGCTCTTTTACTTCCGACAATATTTTTAGCAAGATATCGAGCGGCATAAGCAGCTGAACGATCGTCTTTTGTATAATCCTTACCCGAAAAAGCCCCCCCACCATGACAAGCTACCCCACCATAAGTATCAATAATAATTTTACGACCAGTTAAACCAGCATCTCCCATTGGTCCACCAATAATAAATTTTCCCGTAGGATTAATTAAATATTTAGTCTGTTTATCTAAGTAATGATTAGGAATAATTGGTTTAATAACTTGTTCAATAATATCCTGATGAATTTGTGTTTGGTCAATATCCTCTGAATGTTGAGCGGAAATAACAATTGTATCAACTCGCAAAGGTTCATTATTTTCATTAAATTCAAAAGTAATTTGGGTTTTCCCATCGGGACGTAAATATGGTAAAATTTCCTCTTTTCGAACTTTAGCTAATTGTTTAGCTAATTTGTGAGCGTAAAAAATAGTAATTGGCATATAAGTTTCAGTTTCATCAGTCGCATAACCAAACATAATTCCTTGATCACCGGCACCAATATCACCATCTTGTAAATCTACTCCTTGAGAAATATCCGGAGATTGAACATCAATTGATACTAAAATTGAACAAGTTTGGGCATCAAAACCATATTTAGCTCGAGTATAGCCAATTTTTTTAATTGTATCTCGAGCAATTTTAACATAATCAACATTAGCAGTTGTTGAAATTTCCCCTCCGATTAAGACTAATCCAGTAGTCACAAAGGTTTCACAAGCTACTCGTGCTTCTTTATCTTCTTGCAAAATCGCATCTAAAATTGCGTCAGAAATTTGGTCGGCAACTTTATCCGGATGTCCTTCAGTAACAGATTCTGAAGTAAATAGTTTTTTGTATTGCATAATACCTCCATAATAATTTTAATGCTTTGATATATAAACACATTTTATAATATTCTATCAAAAAATTAATAAAAATGATAGAATTATTATAAGGAGGAGTATGTTAAAAATCTATAATACCCAAACTAAAACTAAAAAAGAATTTAAACCATTGAAGGAAAATGAGGTTTCATTATATGTTTGTGGACCGACATTATACGGAGACATTCACATTGGGAACGCCCGTCCTATTGTGTTTTTTGATGTAGTCTATCGTTTTTTAAAAAGTCAGAAAATAAATGTGAAATACGCTTCAAATATTACCGATATTGATGATAAAATAATTAATAAAGCAATTTTGGAAGGAAAAACCGAAGAAAAAATTGTTCAAGAAAATTTTGGAGCCTTTGAAAATATATTACATAAATTAAATGTTTTACCAGTTGATTATCGCCCTACAGTAACGGAATACATGCAAGAGATTATTGATTTTATTGCTAAGTTAATAAATACTAAATATGCTTATCAAGCATCTAATGGGGATGTATATTTTAAAATAGCTAAAATCCAAGAATATGGTCAAATTGCCAATCGAAAAATTGAAGAATTATTAGCTGGAAGTCGAATTGAAATCGACCAAGCTAAAGAAAATGACTTGGATTTTACTTTATGGAAAAAAACAACTAAAGGGATAACTTGGGATGCCCCTTTTGGTACAGGAAGACCAGGATGGCATACGGAATGTGTTGTAATGATTCGTAGTATTTTTGGAGACCAAATTGATATTCATGGGGGAGGAATGGATTTGAAATTTCCTCATCATGAGAATGAAAATGCTCAAAATGTTGCAGTTTCACACCAAAATTTAGCTAATTATTGGCTACATAATGGCTTTGTTAATATTGATAACGAAAAAATGTCTAAATCATTGAATAACTTTATTACGGTTAAAAAAATATTACAAGAATATGATGCTAATGTTATCAGGTTATTATTATTACAAACAAATTATCGACAACCAATAAATTTAACGGAGGATTTTATTAAGCAAACTCAAAAGTTATACAATAAGTTTAATAATTTTGCTAATTCTATTACTGTAGTAGATTATGAAAAATATCAAACTACAGAATTAAATACTGAAGTAATAAAGAATATGGAAGATGATTTTAACATTCCTAATGTAATAACTTTAATTTTACAAATGATTAAAATGCAAAACATACAAGACTTTATTACAACAACAAATTTATTAGGGCTTAAAATAGCATATTGTTTAACGGAGGCTGATTTACCAGTAGAAGTATTAAAAAAATATCAAACCGCCCAAAAATTATTAGAACAAAAATTATATGACCAATATCAAGAATTAACTCAAGAATTAAGTGAGCAAGGATATTTATTAATACGAACAAAAGAAAAATTGATTATCAAAGAAAGGTAAGAATGAAAGAACAAGAAAATAATTTAAGAAATAAAATAAGTTTTGGCAAAAATAATATTAA
>JBKDZV010000127.1:0-3700 GCA_047971455.1 Mycoplasmatales bacterium
GTGATAGTATTAATTTTCAACTCTGTTGAAATATCTTTTATAGAGTATTTTAAAGGTTTTTGGCTGTTGTTTATAGGATTGTATATCTTATCATTACTATTAATCTTATTAGAATATATATATGGAAGTGTTCCATCATTTTTAATAGTTATAGGATATTTAGGGTTTACAATTCCATATGTCCATTACACACTAGCAAATGGTGAGGAAATAGGATTTTTAAAATATTTTCTAATATCAACCTATTTAGAAAGTAGTGTGAGAAATATGTTTGCAGTTAGTTATTATGTATATTTACTATTTGCTTTTTTCGTAATATTGGTTTTATACATAATGATTATTAAAATATTTAATAAAAAGGAGATAATATGAAAATTAGTATCAAAAACTATACAAAAAAATTAAAGAAAAAAGAAGTTTTAAAAAATATTAATTATGAATTTGAAAGTGGAAAATTATATGGATTATATGGACATAATGGCTCTGGAAAAACAATGTTGCTTAGAGCATTATGTGGTTTAATCTATTCAAAAGAAGGAGAAATTAATATTGCTGGTAAAATATTAGGCAAAGATATAACTTTTTTAGATTCAGTGGGAGTTTTAATAGAAGATACCAAATTATTACCTGAATATACTGGTTTTACTAATTTAAAACTTTTAAATGAAATTGATAATGCTTTAACTGATGAACAAATAAAAACAGCTTTAAGAAGAGTGGGATTAGATCCTGAAGACTCTAGAATTGTTGCTAAATATTCTTTAGGGATGAATCAAAAGTTAGTATTAGCACAGGCCATTATGAATGAACCAAAAGTTTTATTACTAGATGAGCCGACTAATGGATTAGATGAAGAAACAATAGAGCTAATAAGAAAAGAATTATTAAGATTAAAAAATTTAGGAACGCTAATAGTTATTGCCAGTCATAATAAAGATGATATCAGATTATTAAGTGATGAGATAATAGGTATAAAAGAGGGAGAAATTTATGAGATTAATAAGCAAGAATTTTAAATATATAATTTTAATACTCCTTTTGTTATTAGTAGTAAGCTTGCGTTTTAATCAAGTAGAAGCTATTTCTTTTGATATTAGTAATTTCAATAATAATACTGCTAAAGATTATAATTTAAGTAATGGAAAATACAAAGTAGGTAAAGAAATAAATCCGGGATTTTATAATATAGTTGTAACTAAGGATTCTACTATAAATGATTTGGATTATCAAAAAGGTTATACATACAATAACTATATTTTAAATAAGCGAGATATAGTTACATTAGAGGGGGAGGTAAGTTTAACCCCTGCTGAAAATATTTATTGGAATATGCAAAATGAAAGAGGGACATATCTGATAAAAGAAGATGGAAGTTATGAATTTAGTATTTTAAATGCTAATGAAGGGAGTTCTGTTGACTTTATAGTGGATGGAAAAATTAAAGGTGAAATTGAAGAAAATAATGTTTCACAAAATATTAAGTTTCAAAAAAATGATATTGTAACATTACAAGTTAACAAAACAACAGAATTTGAGGTGAAAGAAAATGAAGCATAAAACAAAGAAAAAAATCTTTTCAATAATTTTAACAATTGTACTTTTTTTAATTATATTTTTTATGATTTTTGGTAATCGAATAAATTTCCCATTTATTCTAAGTAAAGTCGGAATAAATTTAGCTACAAATACAGAAGAAGGTGAAGGATGTCCTAAAAATTTAACCGTAGGATATTATGATATTAACTCTTCAAATAATACAAATGTCTATAATGGTATAACAGTTGGTAAAGGAAGCACATTTTCTAATATTCCTTCGTCAGAGATAGGAAGTGTAGCAGTTTGCACCGGAAGTTTAAGTTTTACTTCGACTAATTTAAAAGAGATTGATTTTAGCGGACAAACTAGTTTTGACATTAATCCAGGGAAGTATACTATAGGGGAGAATATTGATCCAGGGAAGTATAAATTAACTACTTCTTTGAAAAAAATGAAAATCTATATACAAATTATGGTAATCCAAATATTGGAAATACTCTTAATATAGATAAGGATGGAGAATATGAGATTACCTTACCCGAAAAAGCAGAGTTAACAATATATGTTTTTACAGACAATATTTTAGGAACTGATGAAATTATTAATTCCAGTATTCATTTTGAGAAAATAGTTTAAAAACATCAGGACATAAAATTAAATTTATAATAATATTATTTTACTAACTTCACTACTATTAATTTATTTCAAAGTTCAAGTATATCTTAGTGTAAAGGATATAAATGGTAACAAATATTTTCTACCATCAAATTATACTAATAACATTGTTAATTTATAAGTAATAAAAAAGTAAAAGTCTTTCTTACAATTAGTGTAAGGAGGATTTTTTATGTTTAAGTTAGTTAGGATTGAAGTGTTAGGGTATAAAGACTTTATTTATAAGCTTGGATTTGAAGGGAGTGATGTTAAATATGTGTATGATAAGTTTGGACTTAATGCTCGTGAGTGCTTAGTCAGTGGTATTGATGATGGGTATAGTATTACTGTAGAAGTTGGAAAGGATCAGTTAGTTAATATTATTAATATATTAGAAGATATTGTTGTTAGGTTATTTTTATGGACTAAGAATAAAGTAGTAGTAGTAATAATTTTGGATGCTGAATTAATGGAAGTTTTAAATATTCTGATTATGAATTTATGTTGGATTTTTATAAAACTTTTACTATTGATAAATTTGTAGGTAAATATACTTTGAGTTATAAGCAAATGAAATATATTAATTATACTACTCAAGATAAAATAGATAATGTTTACAATATAGAAGATTATAATTTGCAAAGAGAAGGTAAAAATTTACGCAAAATGAAAAAGGAGATTGGTATGCTACAAGATAATATAGAATTAGATTATAGTTACATTAAAAAAGAGCACCACAAGTTAGGAAGATAAGATAGAAATTATAAGAGAAAATGAAATACTATTTGATAGACCTGATAGAAGAAATGATGTTGGATATGGATGGATGATTAAAATATATGATATTTTTAAGGTGAGATTTGGTAGTAGAAAGGAAAGTTTTTCTTATGACATTATACTTAAAGAAGTATCTAAAGGATATAAATTAAAAAAAGGAAGCTATTTAGCGACAATTAGTACGGGTCACTTGGCGAAAGTTGGGAAGAGTATGAAAAACTAATTTTCCATCCAATAGATGAAAATATAACTAAGATGTTAATATATTTAGATGAATTTTTAAGGTATATGATTAAAGAAAGAATAGAAAAACCAGAATTAGTATATTATGAAATAGCCGAAATGAAAAGAAAGTTTGATAGAAAATTTAAAAAGCTAGAAAAATAAAAATCGTTGTATATGTGGATAATATATTAATTAGAATCTGATTTTTTAGAACAAAATTTACAAAGAAACATGTTGTTAATATATCAACTTATAAGTTAGATTCAGACACTTTAATGTTAGGGAAGTATAATGAAAATGGTAAATCATACATTATAGAAGGATATGAAAATGGAGATTCATTTTTTAATATAGATGCTAAAGTTTGGAGTGAAATAGCAAAATTGCCAGAGGATGAAGTGTGGAAGATAAATAAAGAAGAAATAGATAGAGCAGTAGAAGCAGATAAAGATATAGAGTTTGTATTATTTATATTTTAGCAATTTTTATAGAGAAAATTGTTAAAATA